>CALLCD010000248.1 GCA_938049795.1 uncultured Hyphomonadaceae bacterium
GGCTCTGACGCATCGCTGAACGTGCCGATGGGGCAGGATGGCGACATGGAGTGGATGGACTGGCTGGCTGACGAGGAACCCAATCAGGCCGCTGAATTTGCCCAGAAGCAGGAATATGATGCGCGCATGGATCTGTTGACCAATGCGATGGCCGAACTGAACGAGCGCGAACAGCATATTCTGACCGAACGCCGCTTAAACGATGAGCCCAAGACACTCGAACAATTGTCCGAGGTTTACGATGTCAGCCGCGAGCGCATCCGCCAGATCGAAGTGCGGGCGTTTGAAAAGCTGCAAAAGTCCATGAAGCGTATGGCAAAGGAACAGGGTTTGCCCGGCGCTTAATCGCTTAATCGCTTGATTGCTTAGCTGCTTAATCGCTATTCGGGGGCGTCCGCTTTGGTGCGCTCCCGTTCGGCGACGAATTGCCCATAGGTTTCAAGATCGGGCCTGCTCATACTCCAGATGCGTCATACACCTGTCCCTCCCAATCAGTCACAATCGCTTGAGTTTCTTATAAAGTGGCGATCTCGTCTACCGGCGGGACCCGTTTTGGCGTAGATTGAAGGGCATCTGGAACCGTCAGGATGTCCCATGTTCAAGCCCTATCTTGCTACCCTATTCATGCCCCTTCTGGCGTCCTCTGCCTGTGCCCAGACGGGGACGACAACACCGCCCGCAAATCCGCCCGCGCCCTTCTCTCCTGTCGTGGTGTCTGGGGACACAATCTATCTCGCCGGCCATCTCGGACGCGTGCCCGGCACCCGTGATTATCCGGATGGCGGCATTGGCCCACAGACCACGCAGACGCTTGAAAATATCGGCGCTACGCTGGCCACCGTCGGTGCAACCCATGCCGACCTTGTGCGCTGTCAGGTCTTCCTTGCAGACATTGCCGACTTTGGGGAGATGAACGCGGCCTATGTCAAATTCTTCCCCGAGCATCCGCCTGCGCGGACCACTGTGGCGGTGTCGGGCCTGGCCGCCAATGCCAGCATCGAGATCGAATGTACGGGCACGCGCGGACATGGCGACCGCAGAAACTAAGAAAGCGTATTGTATAATGCCTAGCAAAATCAGAACTCTGCAAGTGATCCTCGCCTTCCTGATCGGTTTGAGCCTTGTGACAGGCTGCGCATCCGCCGCGCGCATCGACAATAGGGCGGATGCCCAGTGGACCCAATTGGTCAACACGATCCCGCAATTGGATAATGAGGAGCTGACCCTGCATGTCCGCGCGCTGACGGGCGCTATTCTGCTCGCAGCGGACGAGGACCCCGACGCGTGGCAGGTTGCCATTTTCGACAGTCCGGAAACGGTCAACGCGTTTGCCCTGCCCAATCGGCGCATTGGCGTGTTTACGGGGCTTTTGGCGATCACGGCGAACAATGACCAACTCGCGGCGGTGATCGGGCACGAGATCGCGCATGTCCGCCTGTCCCATGCCCAGGAGCGGATCAATCGCGGCATTGTGCCCAATGTCCTGTCCGGCGTCGCCAAACTGCCAGGCGCGGTGACCGATATTGATGTCCTCGAACGCGGCGGCGAGATTACGAGCGGCGCGATCAAGGTGGGCACGGTGTTGCCGTTCGGACGGGCGCAAGAGCTTGAGGCCGACCGCGAGGGGCTGACCTATATGGCCAAGGCCGGATTTGATCCCGAGGAAGCGGCGAATTTCTGGCGGCGGATGGCCGAGGTTCAATCGCAGTCGATCGAAGTGTTGTCCACGCACCCAAGCTCGGCCCATCGCGTGCGCGAGCTTGAGAAAGCTGTGCGTGAATTGAACGCTCAGTAGCGGATTTTCGGGGCGGAGGGGGCCGGTGGGCATGCAGATCATAGAGATTGACGCGGCGGATGATCCGCGCCTTGCGCCTTTTGTTTCCATTCGCGAGAAGGATTTGACCGGCGGGCATGGCGGACGGTTTCTTGTGGAGGGTAAAGTCACGCTCGAAGCACTGATCCGGCGGTCGCGATTTGTGCCTGAAAGCCTGTTTCTCGCCGAGCAAAAGGTTGAACCGCTGGCGGGGCTTCTGGCCGATCTGCCCACCGGCGTTCCGATTTACACGGCGTCGCGCGAGATTATGGACCAGACGGTCGGGTTTCCAATCCATCGCGGTGTGCTGGCTTGTGCGCATAAGGGGCCGCCACTCGATATGGCGGCTGTACTTGGCGGTGCGCGCACGGTTCTGGCGCTGATCGGCCTGTCCAATCATGACAATACGGGCGCGTGTTTTCGCAATGGGGCGGCGTTTGGCGCGGATGCTATTTTGCTCGATCAGACAAGTTGTGACCCGCTTTATCGCAAATCTATCCGCGTTTCGGCGGGGGCGGCGTTGCACCTGCCCTTTGTGCATGGCGGCAGCGGGGCGGAGATCTTTGATGCGCTTGAGCGCGCCGGTTTTACCCTCTGGTGTTTGACGCCAAACCTCTCGGCTGAGCCTCTCGGCAAACAGACCCTCCCGGCCAAGCTAGCCCTTGTGCTTGGTCCGGAAGGTCCGGGGCTGCCGGATGCCCTGCTCGCGCGCGGCAAACAGGTGCGCATTCCGATGGCGGACGGGTTTGACAGTTTGAACGTTGCCACAGCGGGCGCGATTGCGCTGAGCCGTGTTTTCAGCGCTCAAGGCGGCGTGGACAAATAGCGGGCTGCGCAGCTTTCAAAAGCCTCGGTTTCGCACCAGACATCGAGGATCAGCGCTGTTCCGGCGGCGAAGGAATGCGTCGAGGGCAATTGTACCCAGAAGACACGGCCCGTCTCGTCTTCGACACGCGCCCGCAAGACGGGTTTGGCGGCCATGCCCATGCCCGCTGCCGAGGAGAGAATTTGCGCTTCGACTGGACCCTGCCGGACGGGATAATCAGTCGCCATCAAAGGCAAGGCAATCGAGACGGCCACAATCGCGCAGACGATCAGTCCGATGGCAATTTGTTTAACCCCGACGAGTGCTTTTGACGTACCCATTTAACGGATATGGGATCGGGCGCGAGCGGCAAAAGCCCTTGAAATCAACATTTGTGTTCCCATGCCCGCTGCACAAACCTCACCGTTGCGTGAACAGGCGTGACCGCATTGTCGGTGGCAGAGCGGGGCGAGCCTCCCGACATAGGCGCTCCGGCTTGCATGATGCGCGCCGCATTCAAAGGTTATAATCGGAGTTCCCCATGACCCTACGCACTGTTTTCGCCGCCCTCGCGCTGGCCACTGCCCCCGCCCTTGTGTCCATCCCCGCGCTGGCACA
>CALLCD010000249.1 GCA_938049795.1 uncultured Hyphomonadaceae bacterium
TTGCCGGATCAAATCCCGCGAAGATCAGGCCCGCATGGAAGAAGACCTCATCCGCGGCCTCAAACCAAGCATGAACACTGTCCACGTCCCGCGCGACCGAAAAGACGCCCCAAACGACAATAAACTGCGCAAAAAATGGCGCCCCGAAAAGAAGCCATTTTTTGGGCTGTTTGGGTAGCTACTCAGCTTGCGGAGACTGACCAGTCGCAGCCAGTGCAGCCGCGCGCGCAGCTTCGGGACGCTGGCAATTGGTGACAACCTCCTGATCAGCAACCCTTTGTGTGAACACCAAAGTTTCAAGCGTCAGATCAGTTACCAGAACCGGCCCTGTTGGCACGTCTCCCGATTCTGAGAAGGCCCGCTTGAGTTCGGCTTCTGACATGCCCGAAAATTCCGGTCCCGAACCCGATGCCGACAGGATTTTCTGCTTCGCCCGGCGGCGTTGCAACTGGCCACCCACGAGTTGCCATGTCTCTTTTGTCTCGACATCAAAGACTGCCCGCGACCCAAAACCGCTCATACGTAAATTACCGCGGCTAACATAACGGCCATCCTCGGAAAAATTCGAATTGGAGTAGGTCCTAAGCTGTACCCCCTGAACGGACAACTCCGACTTACACGACCAATCCCCTAGAATAGCAGGATTATCAGTCACAGGCCCCTTCGCCCCACAGGCCGACAGGGCACAAAGAGCCAGAACAGCAGAACTCAGATACTTCATGGCAACCTTCCAAAAACAAACTCTGATTGCATTTTAAGCAAGAGGGTCTGACATTCTGATAAGGTAACGACGTAAATTTCATCAATCCGAGTTACGATTCCCACAGACGGTTTTTAGATGAGCCGTTTGCGGTGGGGACCGTAGCGTAGCTTCCGGCCCTTATCGTTCGACTTCGCACAGGATGAGGGCTGCGTTCGGTCCTCACCTCAAGCCGCCAGCCTTTTCGCTTTGCGGGCTTCGAGTTTGTTGAGGGCGTGGATGTAGGCTTTGGCGCTGGCGACGAGGGTGTCGGTGTGGCTACCCTGGCCGGTGGCGATGATGCCCTCGCCTTTTAGCCGGACGGAGACCTTGGCTTGCGCGTCGGTGCCGCCGGTGACGGCGTGGACCTGATAGAGGTCGAGCTTGGCGTCGGTCGGGACAATCTGGCGGATGGCGCGGAACACGGCGTCCACGGGGCCATTGCCTTCCGAGCTTGCTTGCGCGGAGACGCCATCAATCGACACGGTGAGGTCGGCGGTTTGCGGTCCGTCAGAGCCTGCGACAACGCAAAGCCGGTCAAACACAATGCGCTCGCCTGCGGCTGACAATTGGTCATCAACGAGGGCGGCAATGTCGTCGTCGAACACGTGTTTCTTACGGTCGGCCAGCGCTTTGAAACGTTTGAACGCGTCGAGCAGTTCGTCATCATCAAGCTCGTAGCCCATCGAGGCGAGCTTGTCGCGGAAGGCATGGCGGCCCGAATGCTTGCCCATGACGAGGCTGGTCTTGGACACACCGACATCTTCGGGCTTCATGATCTCATAGGTTTCAGCATTTTTCAGCATGCCGTCCTGATGGATGCCGCTTTCATGGGCGAAGGCGTTTTTGCCGACAATGGCTTTGTTGTACTGGACGGGGAAACCGGTGATGCGGCTGACCATTTTGCTGGCGGCGGCAAGCTTGCTTGTGTCCATCTGCGTGGCAAAGGGCAGCGTGTCATTGCGCACGCGCAGAGCCATAACGACCTCTTCGAGCGCGGCATTGCCCGCCCGTTCGCCAAGGCCATTGATGGTGCATTCAACTTGCCGCGCACCGGCGCTGACACCGGCGAGCGAATTGGCAACGGCAAGGCCGAGATCATTGTGGCAATGGGTGGACCAGATCACTTTGTCGCTGTCGGGCACGGTCTCGATGAGCTTGCGGATCAGGGTGCCATATTCTTCCGGATGGGTGTAGCCCACCGTGTCGGGAATGTTGATCGTGGTCGCGCCGGCGGTGATGGCAGCATCGACGCATTTGAGCAGGAACTCCCATTCCGTCCGTGTGGCGTCTTCGGGAGACCATTCGACATCATCAACGAGATTACGGGCCTGGGCGACCGAGCGGCCAACCGCTTCAAGCACGGCATTCTCACCCATTTTCAGCTTGTGCTTCATGTGGACGGGGCTGGTCGAGATAAAAGTGTGGATGCGCGGGCGGGCGGCATGACGGACGGCCTCGGCGCAGCGGTCAATATCGCCCGGGGTCGAGCGGGCCAGCCCGCAAATGACGGCCTGCTTGGAGCGGCGGGCAATCTCGCGGACAGCTTCAAAATCACCAATCGAGGCGGCCGGAAACCCCGCTTCGATAATGTTGACGCCCATATCTTCAAGCAGCTCGCCAAGGTCGAGTTTCTCATGATGGGTCATGCTTGCGCCCGGACTTTGCTCGCCGTCGCGCATTGTGGTGTCGAAAATGACAATATCGGAAGTCTTGGTCATGTCAGGAAGCCTTTGGGCAAGAAGAAGAAACGCTCATATATCCCCTGACCCAGTGCTGTGACAGCATCTTCGATCAGGGGCCGCTAAGGCATAGAAGGAGCAAATTTCTTCTCATAGGCGGAGTATTTTATGGAAAGCTTGCGTGTGTCAACAGGGTTTTGCGTATCTTGGGCAAAATTATCCCTGTCTCGAGATAAGCCGTTTTGCAACAAGGCCGATGGCAAGCCAAACCAGAGCGGCGGCAAGGCCAAACAATACGGCCCGCCACAAAGACCCCGTCAGCGCCGCAATCAGCCCCTCGCCCGCAAAGGCAATCAACCCAAGCTTTGGCACTGATCCGCACGCAAGCCCAAGCCAGAACGGCCAGAAGCGCGCCCCGCTCGCGCCGAACACCATATTGACGATCAAGAATGGTCCCGTCGGAAGCGTGCGGACAATCGCGCTGGCGGTGAAGGCATTTGTGCGGATCATGCCCGTCAACTTCGCAAGCCGCTCACCCGCAAAGAGCTTGGCAGGATCAACCCCGAGCAGGCGTCCAGTCCAATAGGTCAACGCGCCGGAGGCAAGCGTGGCAAGCCAGCCATAGGCAAAGCCAAGCGCGGGGCCGAACACCGCCACCCCTGCCCCGACAAGGGCAAATTGCGGAATACCAAGATACGCGCCAAGGCAGAACACCGCGATCAGCGCAGGCAATCCCCAAGGCGAGCCAGAAAGCGCCTGAACCTGCGCCATCAGATCATCAAGCCCAGTCAGCACGCCCGCCTTGCCCAGCGCGAAAACAGCGAGCATCAGACCAAGCAGGCAGACCGGCCAAAGCCAGAGACGCCAGACCGGCGGGCGGGCAGGAATTTTGTCAGGCTCGGACATGGCTCAAGCCGTGACGTGTCTTGGCGTCCGCGTCAATGGTGGCAAGTGGCGGGGGGGTGCGGCGACAAGCGGCAGAACGCGCTTAGCCATGATCACCTTGCCTTTAGATACTGGTCCGGAGATGACCCAATCTGACACAGACCGGAGCATACAGGGTTGAAAAAGCAAGTTCGACGCAAAAAAATTGTCCGCATATACCATATGGTACATGCGTTCGTCCGGTCCCAGTGATTAGGTCGGGTGGGGACAAAGCGTTGCCGGATAAATAGCGGGATACGGCAAAGCTTATCTTTCCAGGACCCTCCCTGAGGGCCAGCATGTGATCCACGTTACGTGTTGGCCCATTCTTTTTTGGCAGACAAGACAATGGACTGTAGGGCTTTCGTCTAGCCGGCCTTGCGGAATTTCAGGATGAAGCGGTTTGTGTTCCGGCGCAGATCGGGGTCGAACACGCTGGCGGTTCCGTCGTCTTGCGGATTGGCGAGCAAATCACTTGTGCCGACAAGATCGAGCCCTGCGGCTTTGGCAAAGCGTTTGACAATGGCCGGATCAATGCGGTGGGTGTCGCTGCCCGATTCCGGCGGCGCGCCTGCGGGGGCGGCGTGATCTATGACCACAAACTCTGCGCCCGGCTTGAGCACACGGACGATCTCGGCAAAGGCTGCCTCCGGATTGCCGAACGCGTCCGGTCCACTGCCATCGGGCTGGAACCAAAGCTCGTGCGGACCCAAAAACCATGTGACGAGATCGGCGCTATTGTCGCCAAGCTCCAGCGCATCGAAATTGGTGCGCAAGGCTTCGACATTGGCAAGCCGGTCGTCAAGGCGCGCAGTGATCGCCTCACCGAAAAACGCATCAAACGCGCGCGGGTTCTGCATATAGACTTTGCCATCCGCGCCGACGGCATAGGACAAGAGCTCGGTATAATAGCCCCCGCCCGCCTCTAGCTCGACGATGGTCATACCATAGTCAAGCCCGACAAATTCGAGCACTTGGGCGGGCTTGCGCGCGGGGTCGTCTTTGAAATCGTCAAGCGGGCGGTCGGGATGGGTCAAGAGCGCCGCATAATCGGTCGGCGGGGCGCTCAGCCTTTGCGCGCCAAACGGGCTTGAGGGGGGTGTTGCAGTGCAAGCGCTCAGGGCAAGACTGCCAAGCATGAGGACGAGCGGGAGAAAGGATCGGCGCATTCGTATATCCGTTTTAGCTGTCATAGTATGGGGCCAAGTGTTCGTGGCGTTTAGGCGTCGGCCAGCATGGCTTCACTGATTTTCCAGAGCCGGTCAGCGCGCTCATCATCACACGCCCATTCGCGGACATGTTCCCAGCGCTGGCTGTCCTCATTGGCGGGTTTGGCAATGTCGCAATCCTCGCAATAAACCCCGCCCAGCCCGTCAAGCTTGTCTGATGTGGCGGCCCAAACGGAGGTCGAGGCGCCCTGCTCTGCGGTCTTAAACAAAGCGGCGATCATGTCGGGCACCGTGCCGTCGGGATTTTTCCAGCCAAGGGCCACCATTTCCTCGTCCGGCAAATGGCGTTGAAGCGGGGTGAAAATGCCGCCCGGGTGGACCGAAAACGCGCGCACACCGGAAGACTGCCCGCGCGCATCAAGCCCAAGCGCGAACAAGGCATTGGCAGACTTGGCGGACGCATAGGCCATCCATTTGTCATACGGGGCCTGCTGGAAATGCGGATCCTCCCACAAAACGTCCGAGCGAATATGCGCGGTCGAGGACAGGGCCACAACCCGCGCGCCCTCGGCCCGTTGTAGGCTCGGCGCAAGCGCGAGCGTCATCGCCATATGCCCGAGATGATTGACGCCGAACTGGGCTTCCCAATTCTTGCCGACACGGGTTTCGGGGCAAGCCATGATCCCGGCATTATTGATCAGAATATGAAGCTTGCGGCCGGTCGCTTCATAATCATTCGTGAATTTTTCGATGGTGGAGAGATCGCTCAGATCCATGCTGGCAATCTCGATATCACCCGCAATGTCGCCAAGGGCCGCTTCGGCAGCCTCGACACGGCGCGCAGGCACAGTGACGGTTGCGCCCGCGCCCGCCAGCGCCCGCACCGTCTCCAGCCCAATGCCCGAATACCCGCCCGTGACAATGGCGTTTTTGCCCGCAAGACTTTTGCCCTCAAGCACCTCACGGGCGGTTGATTTGGCATGGAAACCGGACTGGGTGGGGATCTGATTGGCAGCAGACATGGGCGAACTCCTTTGATTGCCCCGACTGTAGCGCGGATTGGCAGGGAGCACCAAGAGGGGATTCGGTTCAGTGGCTTGTGAGGAGATGTCTCGCAAGATTCGCGTCATGACTTACACCGCGCCCTTAGCGTGATAGACTGGGGTCGCAGAGAATATGTTTCAGACACGGGAGGATCTGGCCATGACAGACACCAGATGGTTCGTCAAAAAGCCGGACGGCGATACCTATTACGGTCGCATCTATAACGGCAAGGTCTACGAACTTATCCCCGCCGGTCTGCCGGAGATCACGATCGAAGATGGACGCGCCTATGTCGAAGAAGGCCCTTTGGAATATTATCCGGGGATCATTTTGGACGATTCCGATGCCAACACCGTCTTCGCCGATGAGGGTAGAACCGTTCTGAAAGATACGGGCGCGAGCGGCAATCTCGGCGGGTATATGGAATATTATTATACCGCAACAAGGGACCGTATGGAGGCGAGCATAACGGCAGACGGTGGTCGCGTAACCGTCAATCTTGATAGCGTCTCGGGCGACACCGTCATTGACCGGACGGCCTTGCGTTCATTGCTGTCTTTCATTGCGACGGCGATGATCGGCAAATCAATCACATCCGTTAATGTCATACATGCCTCTTATAACGAATACACACAAAACGACCTTCCCGTCCCCGTAGATAAGCCTTTCGGAGTGTCCGTGTATCTGGGCCGATTGCCCATCGAAAAGCAGGTCGGTTTTTAAGCGAGGCTTCGGGAGATGGCCAAGCTTCATCCTGAGCACCGTCGAAGCCTCATCCTGAGCGAAGTCGAAGGATACGGCGTGCCTCCCGTCCCTCGTCCTTCGAGGATGCTCGGGGTGAGGGGTTCCATTAAGAGCAGACCACCCCTGTCCCTCAACGAAACCGGGGGACTGCGACCACACAGACCGGACGTGCCGCCATTGTTCGGCGCGATGGCTACCGTCTGTCCGGCCGCTTTGTTCCGGGATGGATCCCGCGATCAAGTCGCGGGAAGACTCCTCGCCTTGCGTCCGAACCCTGCCTCGCCCTCCCGCCATAAACCCATCACGCCGCAGCGATGATCTGCTCATAGGCGGCGATGGAGTCGCGGATGAAGACGGCTTTGGTGAACTGGGCTTCGTAGGCGGCGCGGCCTCCGGTGACGAGTTTGGTGGCGAGGGCTTTGTCTTCGATGACAGAGCGCATGGCTGCGGCGAGCGCGTCGTCGTCATTTTTGGGAATGATGAGCCCCGACACGCCGTGTTCGACATAGGCCGCTGGCCCCACGGCGTCGGCGGCGACCAGCGGACGGCCCGCGGCCCATGCGTCGACTGTAACCGTGCCGAAGGGTTCGTAGCGGGACGGGAAGGCGACAAAATCACATGCGGCCAGAAGCGAGCCGCGATCATTACGCCAGCCGAGAAAGCGCACACGGTCTGTAATCCCCAGCGCTTGAGCTTGTGCCTTGAACGCGCCTTCAAGCGGACCATCACCTGCAATCCAGACATAAAGGCCGGGCACAGCTTTGGCCGCGTCGAGCAATGTATCGAGGCCCTTTTTCTCGTGCAGGCGGGCGAGCGCAAGCGCGACGGGGGCATCGGCGGGCGTGTCGAGGCTGGCGCGGTCGGTCGGCTTGGCTTCGGCGAAATCGGCATAGGTGTGGACGATCAGCGAGCGGTCATCGGCGACCCCCTGCTCGCGAATATGGCGTAAGAGGTCTTTGGTCAGGCCGATATGCCAGTCGCAATTGGTAAAGCGCTCGCGTTTGTAATAGCCGCCATACCAGCCAATGGAACGGGCGCGATAGGCGGCGGGCGCAAACTGTCCGGCGCGGCCCATCCAGTATTCGATCACA
>CALLCD010000250.1 GCA_938049795.1 uncultured Hyphomonadaceae bacterium
GCTAAAAGTACAGGAAGATGAGGATAAACTATTACCTCTGGGCCAAGCCATTGACCGAGTACTTATGCATAGTTACATCATGATTCCGCAGTGGAATATCAGTAAATACCGCATCGCTAACTGGGATAAATTTGGTAAGCCTGAGAAGACGCCTCGTTATTCACTCGGTGATAATGCGTGGTGGATTGACAAGGATAAAGCGGCAGCACTAGACGCAAAATAACGTTCAATAAGGATCGATTGTGACGGCTTATATTATACGACGACTGTTGCTGATGATCCCCACTTTGTGGGCGATCATCACGCTTAACTTTTTTATTATCCAGATAGCACCCGGTGGCCCTGTTGAGCAACAGATGGCCATTATGCAAGGTATTGATGATTCAGTACTAGACCGTGTGAGTGGTGCGAACCAGAACGACCTGCAGGAAAGTAGCGTTAAGAGCGATGATACAACATCAGAGTACTTAGGTGCTCGCGGCCTTGATCCTGCAATTGTTGCTGAGATTGAAAAGCGCTTTGGCTTTGATAAGCCACTGATGGAGCGCTATTGGATGATGCTGAAGTCTTATCTAACCTTTGATTTTGGTGACAGTTTTTTCAAAGGCGCCACGGTTATGGAGCTGGTGAAGGAACGAATGCCGGTGTCTATATCCTTAGGGCTGTGGAGTACCTTGATTATTTACATGGTCAGTATTTCGATTTCTGCCGCTATTATGCCTCAGAGGCAGAACGCAAATTCGCGAGCGCACACAGATTGCCCGGTCCGGCGGGCGAGACCAATCACATCTCGCTGCACGGGCGCGGCGTCTTTGCCTGTATCAGCCCGTGGAATTTTCCGCTGGCGATTTTCACCGGACAGCTCGCCGCAGCGCTCGCGGCAGGCAATGCCGTACTTGCCAAACCAGCCGAGCAAACCCCGCAAACCGCGCGCGCCGCTGTCGAGCTGTTCCATAAAGCGGGCCTGCCCCAAGACCTGCTGCATCTCATTGTCGGCGCAGGCCATGTCGGCGCGCATCTAACCGCACATCCGGATATATCGGGCGTCTGCTTTACCGGCGGCACCAAGACGGCGCGCTTGATCAATCAGTCCTTGGCCGCACGGTCCGGACCGATCATCCCGCTGATTGCGGAGACGGGCGGGTTGAACGCCATGTTTGTGGACACGACCGCACTGCGCGAACAAGTGATCGACGATATGATCATCTCCGCCTTTGGCTCTGCGGGCCAGCGCTGTTCGGCTTTGCGGCTCGCTTTCCTGCCGCATGATACCGCCGATATGCTGATCGAAGGCTTGCAGGGCGCGATGGACGAGTTATCCATTGGCGATCCGAGCCTGCCGACCACAGATGTTGGGCCAGTGATTGATGGCGAGGCCCATGCCGCACTTGAGACCTATCTGACGCGCATGCAAGCCGAAGCGAGGCTCATCAAACAGCTTCCCGCGCCTGACGCCCCGCTTGGCAAAAGCGTCTATTTCGGCCCCGCGCTTGTTGAACTGTCCTCGCTTGACCAGATCGAGGAAGAAAGCTTCGGCCCGATCCTGCATATTTTACGCTACGACCCAGACAACATCGCCGAGCTTGGTGCGGCCCTGTCTGCGAAGGGATATGGCCTCACCCTCGGCGTCCATTCGCGGCTTGAACGCTTTGCAGAGCAAGTGCGCGCGGCGGTGCCTGCGGGGAACACGTATGTCAACCGGACGATGATCGGTGCGGTCGTCGGCGTCCAGCCCTTTGGCGGGGAGGGGCTCTCGGGCACCGGACCCAAAGCGGGCGGCCCACATTATCTCGCCCGCCTTGCCACCGAGCGCGTGGTCACCGTCAACATCACAGCCCAGGGCGGCGACCCCGAATTGCTTTCGCTCTAGCTTATTTCTTTAAGACGCAGCCAAGTTCCGGCTGATAGGTCGCCGTGGCCGAGATCACCCCGAAGGCCGAGGCGGTGACCGATTGATCGGTCCGGCCGGTCGCGTCGATATAGGTTTCGGAGATTTCAAGCTGGCCGATATCTTGGGTGAAATCGGTCTGGCAACTTGCCATCTCGCGCTCGGAGACAAACCGGCACGAGCAGATCTGCTTGGCGGCATAGGCGGTGGCGACCTGACCAAAGCCGACTTGCTCTTTGAGGAAAAACTGCCAGAGCGCCCCGCCAATCAGCGCGAGCACCAAGAGGATAATCAAAAAAGCTTTGATGAATTTCATGACCTGCCCTTACACTGAACGCTGACCATAGATGGGAGCGCATATGTTTGCCAAGGCTTTGACGGGACTGGGGATGGCCTTTGCGCTGCTCGGAGGAACGGCTTGGGGCCAGAGCGAGACGGTGAGCCCGCCCGCACCTGTGATCTACCCGACAAATGTCTGGGCCAAGGGCGTCGCCCCGCTCGAAACCGAGGCTGAACTCGATGCCCTGATTGACGACGCCATGTCACGCGCGCTGACCGATGAGATGGGCGAGACCCGCGCCCTCGTCGTGATCCACAAAGGACGGCTGGTGGCGGAAAGTTATCAGGACGGTTTCACGCCAGACACAAAGCTCGTCTCCTGGTCGATGGCCAAATCCATCACGCAGGCGCTGGTCGGCCGCGCTGTGATGGACGGGCTGATCACCGACATTGACGCGCCCATACCCTCGCTATGGGAGGCGCGCGATCCGCGCGCGGCGGTCACTTGGCGGCAATGGATGACCATGACCGACGGGCTCGACTACACCGAAGTGGGCGAAACCGATTTGGCAAAGAACGATGTCGTCCAGATGATGTTCGGCCCGGGGCGGTTCGATATGGTCAGCTATGTCGAAGGGCTGGAACAGATCCATGAAGCGGGCACGCATTGGAATTACTCGACGGCCGGTTTTCATACGATCGCCCGCGCCGTTCAGGATCAGGTTGACGGGCCGATGCCGGACTGGCTGCAAGCGAAGCTCTTCACCCCGCTCGGCATGGACGCCCAGCCCGAGTTTGACGCGTCCGGCACCTTTCTCGGCGGCTCGCTCGTCTATGCTTCCGCGCGAGACTTCGCCCGCTTCGGCTATCTCTATTTGCGCGACGGTGTGTGGGCCGGCGAACGCCTCTTACCCGAAGGCTGGCCAGAGATACACTTTGCAAGAAGGCGTGAGCAATAACAGAAACACAAGGGAGTGACGGGAGCCTGCCCTGTGTGACCACGGACTTGGTTACTCGAGGCAATGTGCGAACAGCAACAGTTCTACGTGTATGCGGAAATAACGGTTTAACACATCCTTCCTTCTGTTGAGATGGGAAACGTGTGACTGAAACTATTTTCAGCATCGACTGCTGCGACCACTGGTTTGTGCTTGCATCCGTATCAAGGCCTGATGCTGATTGGCACATTATTTAGGGTATGTAAAACTGTAACGCATTTTCGGAGATGCGAC
>CALLCD010000251.1 GCA_938049795.1 uncultured Hyphomonadaceae bacterium
CGTCCTCGAACGCCTCCTCGACGACATCTCCTTCGACGCCTCGGAAAAAAGCGGCGACACCATCACCATAGACGCCGCCTATGTCGACACCCACCTCGCCGGCCTCGTCGGCAACACCGACCTCTCCAAATTCATCCTCTAAAGGGGGGAGGGGCGGCGGCCCGAGCCCCACCGAGCTTCCTAAACCGCCCAAAACCGGACGCTGAGCTATTGATGTTTTAGCTCGCGCTTTGCTCTGTTTGAACATCACCTCGGGACCAGACAAAGGTCATCCAGAAACACATAGCGAGTGTTCCGATAAGGACCAATAGGAGTGACCAGAAACCGAGTTCAAGCATGATCTGGGCACGCTCATTGTTAGACGCGACGATCAGAGAAGACGCAGAAAGCTCGGCGGCACGTGCCGCAACCATGTCAAAAAGCGCCTGAAAGTGCAGAAATGCTCCAAGCCCATTAATGGCAACAAAAAGAATAGCTGAAACGAGAAAGATGAAGGACGCGACCTTCGTAAACATTGGTGCGCGGTGAAGAAAATAAAATGCCCCGGTAATATAGGCAAAGATCAGCGTTGCAAGAAGGGCAAAGATGTCGATGAAAAGCCCTATGACATCGGTGATCTGGTTGGCGATCTCAAAGTCGCTCATGTGTGTCTCCGTCTTATTGTATGATTGGTCAGCCAGACCGGTTCTCATCCAGATATTGTCGAAGCACCCGAAGGCGTGGCATCAGCTCATCGAGCAGCGACGCCGGTAACGCTTTAACAAGTGTCGCCAACAAAGGCGTTGTTGCTGCAATGGCATCTTCGCGCGCCTGTCGCCCTGTTTTCGTCAGCATAACGCGCTTCGATCGCCCGTCCTCCGGCGCTGGCACCAACTGGATAAACCCCTTTGCTTCAAGCCGCTTCAATGTGCTGGTCAGCGTTCCGCGTGTGATCTGGAAGGCAGCTGCAAGAGAGGCGGGCGTTTTGTTATCCCCCATGCGGACGCAATGATTGAGCACGGTAAACTGGGCGAGCGTCAGATCATGCGGCATAACTCTCGTGAACTCAGCCGTTGTCAGTTGGTTGATAATGCCGATCTCATTGATGGCCTGAAACCATAGGACTTCAGCTGGAACTGCCTTGGAACTCTTCTTAGACAAGATGTGCATCCAGTCCGCGTCTTGGTGTCGGAATCACCGGTGTTGAATAGCCTATTCTGAAAAGCATCTGAATACGAGCGCCGCCTCCAAGCAAATTATGAACCTCGTCATACAGTGAAGACATTTCTTCGTATTCCTGCAAGGCTTGGCTCCATGGATGGATGCCGAGGCCAAGCTCTGTTGCCTTCAGGTTCAGCCGTACATGCGCCCGTCCGGCGTTTAGCTGCGCCACGCGTGAACCGTCTGGTGTTGTGATCCAGCCAAAGGCGCGCGCGGACAAAGCCATGGCTTCATAGAGGCGTACTCCCTCTTTGAATGCATAAGTCTCTGGGTCACCCATGGTTTCGGGTGTTGTCAGTCCTAACCACTTGCCTGCGGTGAACATGGGGCCGTCAAGTTCAATCCCGTCTGGATTGGCTGTGACCTCGTGTGCGCCGATGCGCATCAGGTCAACCGATTCCTGCATCGCATCCGGCGTGGTGACTTCTTTCAGATGCGCCTGCCGGGTTAGCTCGCGCAGCTTTGTTGCAAGCTCCGTGTCGCCGATCGTCGTGGCTTTGGTTCCAAACACATTCCCAGTCTGCGCAAGCGTCGTCAGCGCCTCAGCAGGCACATCAATTGGCTTGTAGACTTCCTTATTCGAACGGCGGTCTAGCACATATGCAAACAGGGGGTCAGGCGCGATCTCCGGATCAGCGACAAACTCCACCTGCGCGATTGGCCTTTTGTCCAGCGTTGTAAAATCTTCGCCGTCGGGAAACGGCGTGATGTTCAGGCGGTACCCCCTTTGTGCTGCTGCTAACGTCAGGAGTTCCAAGAAAGCTCCGCAGCCAATCGTAATCTGCCGGTCAAACGGATCAGTCACCGGCAATCTGCGTTCAAGATCGCAATAGAAGGTCAGCGTATCATCACCTTGCAGCTCGACAAGCCAAGGCTGACGATTGTGCGGGTTGGGGGCAAGCAAGGCATAGGACAAGCACCATCGCCGCAACTCCTCATATTGCCCGGCCTTTTTCCACGGTGCGCGTGCGGGCTTGGAGGGCGCACTGATATGGAGAAATCCACCTGTCGCAGTGGCTGCTAGTACAGTGCCACCTCCAATCAGTTTCAGAACATTTCGACGGCTTGGCATGAGCGACTCCATTAATTTGATGTCAAACTATATAGTTTGGTGTCAAATTAAATGCAAGTGTAGCCCTGTGCGCTCATGAGAATATCATATGACTTTGTGACCCGATTGACCGTTCTAAAGAGGTATCCTCAGCGTCCTAATCTCACCCCAACTAAGCCTCCGCCCCTTCCGCAGAAAATCACCAACCCAGCGACCAACCCAACCCCCCTTGATTGCCCCTACGAACCCTATGCCTCCATAGCCCAACACCCCGAGCAAACGGAGCATTTGTCATGGCCTCATTCGAGTTTTTCTACGATTACACCAGCCCCACCGCCTATATTGGGGACTATGCCGCCCGCGCCGTGGCCGCGCGCACAGGCGCTCAGATGGTCTATCGGCCAATGTTCCTGGGCGGTGTCATGCAGGCGACGGGGAACAGCCCGCCCGGAATGGTTGCGGCCAAGGGCGCCTATATGGGCAAGGATGTCCCCCGATGTGCCGCGCGGTACGATCTGCCGTTCGCGTTCAATCCGGCGTTTCCGCTCAAGACCTTGCCCATCCTGCGCGCGACGCTCGGCCTTGAGGGCGACGAGCTTGCCAAATTCCGCGACGCCTGCTGGTCGTATATCTGGGGCGCAGATGGCCCGAAAAATCTCGGCGACCCCGAAGAGATCACCGCCCTCTGCCAGAGCATCGGCCTCGACGCCGAGCGCGTTCTCGCAATGGGCAAAGACGACGCGCTCAAAACCAAACTCGTCGCAAACACCGAAGAAGCCGTCAAACGCGGCGTGTTCGGCGCGCCAAGCTATTTTGTCGGGGACGAGCTGTTCTTCGGCCATGACCGGCTTGATTATGTCGAAGCGCTTCTCGCCGCTTAGACCTTGATGCCCGCCGCCATAGCCAACGCCTGATAGCTCTTCTCTGGGCGTGGCCCATAATGCGAGATCACTTCGGCCGCCGCAATATGGCCAAGCCGTCCGCAATCGGCGAGCGGCAACCCGCGCGCAAGCCCGACGAGAAAGCCCGCCGCATACTGGTCACCCGCGCCCGTCGTATCGACAACCTGCGCAACCGGCTCGGCCTGCAAATGGATCGGCGCATCAGCGCTGACAATGGTCGACCCTTCCGCCCCGCGCGTGACGGCGGCCAGCGAGGCGTCCTCACGCAGCAATGCAATCGCCGCCTCGAAATCATTCGTCTCGTAGAGCGAGAGCAGCTCGGCCTCATTGGTGAACAGGACATCGACATGGTTGCGGATCAGATGCCGGAAGCTGTCGCGATGCCGGTCCACGCAGAAACTGTCAGACAAGGTGAGCGAGACTTTCCGCCCCGCCTTGCCCGCAATCTCGGCGGCGTGGACGAACGCGCGCTTGGCCTCGTCGCGGTCAAACAGATAGCCTTCAAGATAGAGAATGCCAGAAGCGGCCACCATCTCCTCGTCAATGTCGGACGGAGAGAACAGGGTCGTTGCGCCAAGAAATGTGTTCATCGACCGGCTGCCATCGGGCGTGACGAAAATGATCGACCGCGCCGTTGCGGGGCCATCGGTCAGCGGGCTGGTCTCGAACGGAATATCATTGGCGCGCATATCCTCACGAAAGACTTTGCCAAGCCGGTCGTCGGCCACTTTGCCGAAATAAGCCGTCTTCGCGCCAAAGCTTGCAACGCCTGCGATTGTGTTGGCTGCCGAGCCGCCCGACAGCTCTTGGCCCGACGCGGCCGCCGTCAGCGCTTCGGCGCGCGGCTCGTCGATCAGGCTCATACTGTCGCGCACAATGTCCCACTCTTGCAGGAAGCTCTCCTCGACCGGACAGATCATATCGACAAT
>CALLCD010000252.1 GCA_938049795.1 uncultured Hyphomonadaceae bacterium
GCGCAAGTCTGCGGTCTGAAATCCGGGGCTGTGATCGGCCTCGCTTGGAAAAAAGGAAATCGGCATGCAGCTTTTGAGGACAATATCGGCCAGATGTGTGGGGGCGGGCGTGTTCGCGCTGGCGGCGCTCAATTCCAGCGCACTGGCTCAGGAGTTAAGCGTTGAAGAGCGCCTTGCCGCGCTTGAAGGCCAAGGCTCGGCCTATGTCGATAACAGCTATCTGTTTCTGATCGGCGGGCTAATCGTCATGCTGATGGCGGCGGGCTTTCTCTGCCTTGAGGCGGGGCTGGTGCGGTCGAAAAATGCGGCCATGCAGTCGATGAAGAATGTCGCGCTGTTTTCTGTGGCGGGGCTGATGTTCTGGCTGGTCGGATATAATATGGCCTATCCATCTTCGACCATGTTTAGCGGATTGCTCGGCACGACGCCCGGCCCGTGGAACGGCGGCGATGTCTCCGCGGCCGGTGAAGCGGGGTATGCGCCTGCGTCTGACTGGTTCTTCCAGATGGTGTTTGTCGCGACTGCCGCCTCGATTGTGTCGGGCACCGTGGCCGAACGGGTCAAGCTCTGGCCCTTCTTGATCTTTACGGCCATTCTGACCGCTTTCATCTATCCGATTGTGGCCAGCTGGGAGTGGGGTGGCGGCTATCTTGATACGGTGCATGGCTTTTCCGATTTTGCCGGGTCGACGCTCGTCCACTCAACCGGCGGCTGGGCGGCGCTTGTGGGTGCGATCATTATCGGTCCGCGCGCTGGCAAATATTTCGGCAAGCAAGTGAACCCCATGCCGGGCTCGAATATTCCGCTCGCTGCGCTGGGCACGTTCATCCTCTGGTTTGGCTGGTTCGGCTTTAATGGCGCGTCCCAATTGGCCGCCGGAACGATCTCTGACATCAATGCCGTCGCGGTGATCTTCGCCAACACAAATATGGCCGCGGTTGGCGGCGTGCTCGGCGCGATGTTCCTGACGGCGATCCTCTATAAGGGTAAAGTCGATGCGACAATGGTGTTTAATGGCGCGATTGGCGGGCTGGTCTCGATCACCGCCGAGCCGCTGATGCCGAGCATGGGGCTGAGTGTTGTGATCGGGGCGATTGGCGGCGTGCTGGTGGTGCTGACTGTGCCGCTGCTCGACAAGCTCAAAATCGACGATGTGGTCGGCGCTATCCCGGCGCACTTGGTCTGCGGCATTTGGGGCACCATGATTGTGCCACTGTCGAATACGGATGCCAGCTTTGTCGGCCAGTTTGTCGGCGTTGCCCTGACCGGCATCTTCGTCTGCATCGCGTCAGCGATTGTCTGGACGCTGCTGAAGGTCACTCTTGGTGTGCGGGTCTCGGACGAAGACCAGATGATTGGTCTCGACAAGGCCGAGGTCGGGCTTGAGGCCTATCCCGAGTTCTCGACTGCCAGCCGGTAAGCCTCCAGCCATATTGGTTGGTGGAGCCCGCCATGTGTCCGTTTGTGACATGTGGCGGGTTTCGTGCTGCGAATTTGTGCAACGCTGTTCAAGTTTGCATCGCTGAACCTCCAGATCGCCCTCTGCAACCCGCCTCTAAGCTGCGCCTGATTGCGTTTGGCCGCGCCCAGCCGCTAGGTCTTGAGCCATAAAGATCAAAAGGAGATGGGTGTTATGCTGGGTGTCAAACAGGTTTTGCGGGTCGGGCTGGCCCTGATGATGGTGCTTGGGCTGGTCGCGATGCCAGCTTTTGCGCAAGTCGATAGCGGCGATACGGCGTGGATTCTCACCGCCACCGCGCTTGTCCTGTTCATGACGCTGCCCGGCCTTGCGCTGTTTTATGGCGGTCTGGTGCAATCGAAGAATGTCCTCTCGGTCCTGATGCAGTGTTTTGCGGTCGCCTGTCTGATGTCGGTGCTCTGGCTTGCGCTTGGTTATTCCATCGCCTTTGGCGGGGAGGGTCCGCTCTGGGGCGGGCTTGGCAAAGCTTTCCTCAATGGCGTGAGTGACACGTCGGTCAGCGGGACATTACCGGAGGGGCTGTTCTTTGCCTTCCAGATGACCTTTGCCATCATCACGCCTGCGCTGATGATCGGGGCCTTTGTCGAGCGGGTGAAATTCTCCGCCGTGTTGATTTTCTGTGCGGTCTGGCTGGTGCTGGTCTATGCGCCGGTCGCCCATTGGGTCTGGGGCGGCGGCTGGCTTGCGGCGCGCGGCGTGACCGATTTTGCGGGCGGCATTGTGGTCCATGCGACGGCTGGCGTTTCGGCGCTCGTGTTTGCGATCATGCTCGGCAAGCGGGGGCATTTTCCGCGCGAGCTGCGCCCGCCGCACAATCCGGGCTATGTCATGCTCGGCGCGGCGATGCTGTGGGTTGGCTGGTTTGGCTTTAATGCCGGTTCGGCGGTGGCGGCAGATGCGTCAGCGGCGCGCGCCATGCTCGTCACGCACACGTCGGCGGCAACCGCAGCGCTCGTCTGGATGATGATCGAATGGATGAGCTTCAAAAAGCCAACTCTTGTCGGCATCGCCACGGGCACGATTGCGGGCCTTGCCACGATCACCCCGGCGGCGGGCTCTGTCGGTCCTGTCGGCGCGCTGATCATTGGCGCTCTGGCGGCGGTTGTCTGTTATGGCGCGGTCGTCCTGATCCGGACCAAGCTCGAGATTGACGATTCGCTCGACGTGTTCGCTGTCCACGGTGTCGGCGGCATATTGGGCACGCTGCTGATCCCGTTCCTGGCGAGCGTTGGCCCGATGGCGCCCGGCCTTGGCGAGACCAGTATCGGCGCGGCGTTCGGCGTCCAGCTGACCGGCGTCCTCGCGGTCTCGGCCTATTCGATCGTCGTCAGCGCCATCATCCTCGTCCTGCTCAAAGCCATCATCGGCCTCCGCGTCACCGAGACCCAGGAAGAAGAGGGGCTGGACACCGGCTCGCATGGGGAATCGGCGTATCATTTTTAGGGACGTTGGGCGCTCAAACAAGAAAACCTGAGCCTAGGATGCGATCCTTTATCTGAGTTGCCCCTCTTCCCTCATCCTGAACGAAGTCGAAGGATGTGTTGCAACAGTGAGTAGACCTCG
>CALLCD010000253.1 GCA_938049795.1 uncultured Hyphomonadaceae bacterium
GGAGGACACGCTCGGGGCGATGCAGTCGGGCGTGTTTTGGGGCTATATCGGGCTGATTGACGGGCTGGTGCGGCGGATCAAGGCGGAGTATGGCGAGCCGATGCGCGTGATTGCGACGGGCGGGGTGGCGTCGCTGTTTGAAGGGGCGAGCGATACGATTGATGTTTATGATTTTGACCTGACCATTCGCGGCCTGCTCGAGATTTATAACCGGAATGCGGGGGCCAAGTGAGCACTCAGAGCGCGCCCCAACTCGTCTTCCTGCCGCTTGGCGGGTGCGAAGAAATTGGCATGAACTTGAATGCATACGGGTTTGGTCCAGCCGATGCGCGGCGCTGGATTATTGCCGATGTGGGCGTGACGTTTGGCGGACCGGACACGCCGGGCATTGACATTATCACGCCGGACCCGACCTTTCTGGATGACGAAAAGATCGAGGCGATCTTCCTGACCCATGCGCATGAGGATCATATCGGCGCGCTGGGGCTTTTGTGGCCACGTCTGCGGGCGCCGATTTATGCCACCGCGTTTACCGCCGAGCTGGCGCGCGCGAAGATGGTCGAGCGCGGGGTGGATGAAAGCCATTTGCGGACGATCAAGACGGGCGACACGATTGAGGCCGGGCCGTTCTCGGTCGAATATTTGCCGATGACGCATTCGATTCCCGAGATGAACGGGCTTGTCATCAAGACCGCGCTCGGGACCGTGTTCCATACCGGCGACTGGAAGATTGACGCCGAGCCGCAGCTTGGTGACGAGATGGCGTTTGAGCGGCTTGAGGCGCTTGGGCGTGAAGGCGTGCTGGCGATGATTTGTGATTCGACGAACGTGTTCGAGGAGGGCGAGTCAGGCTCTGAGGCGACGGTGCGGAAGTCGCTGTTCGCGTTGATTGCCAAGCAGACGGGCAAAGTGGCTGTGACGACGTTTGCATCGAACGTGGCGCGGGTGGAGACGGTTGTGTTGGCGGCGGAAGCGGCCGGACGGCGGGTCTGCCTTGTCGGGCGGAGCATGCACAAAGTGACGAATGCCGCCAAGGTCGCGGGGCTGCTCGGCGGGGTGCAGGATTTTATTGATGAGGAAGAGGCGGGCTTCTTCCCGCCAGACAATATTCTTTATCTGTGTACGGGCAGTCAGGGCGAGCCGCGCGCGGCGCTTGGCCGGATTGCGCGTGGGGACCATCGGCATGTCTCGCTGGGCGATGGCGACACGGTGATCTTTTCCTCGCGCACGATCCCTGGCAATGAGTCCGGGATTTACGCGATGCAGAACCAGCTTGCTGACAGGGGCGTGCAATTGATTACGCCGCGTATGCTTAAGGAGACGATCCATGTCTCAGGTCATCCGTGCAGGGATGAATTGCGGCGAATGTATCAATGGATCAAACCAGAGATTTCGGTGCCTGTGCATGGCGAGCGGCGGCACACGCTGGAGCATGCGAAATTTGCCCAGAGCATGCAGGTCGGACAGACGGTGACACCGCGCAATGGGCATATGGTGCAGCTTGCGCCGGGCCGTGCGAAAGTGATTGATGATGTGCCTGCGGGACGGCTCTATCTTGATGGCAACAAGCTGGTGCCATCGGACGCTATGGGGTTGATTGAACGTAAGAAAATTGCGCATTCGGGCATCCTCACCATCTCGCTTGTGATTGATAAAAGAGGCCAAGCGGTGGATGGGCCACTTGTCAGTGCACGGGGTTTTTCCGAGGCTGATGGCGGCACGGCGGACGAGTTGCTCGACATATTGGACGAGGCGGCCGAGCGGGCTTTCGAGAAGATGAAATTGCGAGCGCGCGAAGATGATGAGGCGGTCGAGAAGGCGGTCGGCCGTGCGGCGCGCCGGATGTGCGAACGTGTGGCCGGACGCAAGCCGCTGGTGGATGTGATTGTGCTGCGTGTCTAGGCGCGGCGATAGAGGAGATTTGACATGAAAATTGGACCTTTGAACCATGTTGGGGTCGCTGTGCCGGACATTGAAGAAGCGATGGAAACCTACCGTACACTGTATGGAGCGACTGACATTACCGTGCCGTTCGATATGCCTACGCAGGGCGTGAAAGTTTGTTTTGTGAACTTGCCCAATAGCCAGATCGAGTTGATCGAGCCGCTTGACGAGCAGTCGCCGATTTGGGGCTTTATCCAGAAAAACCCGAAAGGCGGGCAGCATCATGTTTGCTTTGAAGTGGCTGATATTCATGAGGCGGTGGACGCGATGAAAGCGGGCGGCGCGACGGTGCTCGGCGAACCCCGCATTGGGGCGCATGGCACGCCGATTATTTTTGTTCATCCGAAAGATTCGAACGGTGTGCTGATCGAATTGATGGAGACGCCGAAAGACGCGCATTAGGGCGCGGATTGGGTGTGGGAGAGCTGCGGATCTATCCGGAGGATTGGTGGCCGTTTTTGGAGTCTCTTCGGGCGGCGAGGAGTCTATTACGGAGTCTATTCGGCCGGTGTGTGTATGGGACTTATCCGACACCTCGCGGTGGTATGCTAGGTTGTCTCTGGTCTTGGCCCCTGCCTTCGCAGGGGATACGGACCTGTGGTGCTTTTGGAGGGTCAGCCATGAGCTGGCGGTAGGGTGTTTCATGGCCTTGGCGGGGGGCACCGTGTAAGTGGCCATGGACCCCAACTTTCGTTGGGGATACGGACCTGTGGTGTTTGTGAAGGGTCAGCCGTGAGCCCGCGGAGCGGTGTTCCATCGCCTTGGCGGGGAACAAACATAAAGGAGCCCTAGATGCATTGGGTGCAGGTATTGATTGTGTTTTCGATTGCGTGGTGGCTGGTGTTTTTGCCGTCGCTGTCGATTGGGATTGAATCGCAAAGCGAGAGCGATGAAGGCACCGTGGCGGGCACGGAAGGCGGCGCGCCGGTGGCGCCTATGCTGCTGAAAAAGGCGGTTTGGGCGACGATTGGGGCTGTGATCATTACGATTCTGGCATCAATCATCATACCAATGCTTGCGCCTCAATAGCGGCTGGGGCTAAGCCTAAGTCTGTCATTTGAAATGGTTGGAAATACCCATTATGCGCCTGTCTCAATATTTTTTGCCTGTGACCAAGGATGTGCCTTCGGATGCGGCGATTGTGTCTCACCAATTGATGCTGCGGGCGGGGATGGTGCGCCAGAACGGGGCGGGGATTTATTCCTGGCTGCCGCTCGGGTTCAAAGTGCTCAAAAAAATCGAGCAGATTGTGCGCGAGGAGATGGATCGGGCGGGGGCGGTCGAGATGTTGATGCCGACGCTGCAACAGGCCGATCTGTGGCGCGAGTCGGGGCGGTATGATGATTATGGCGAGGAAATGTTGCGGATCACCGATCGCGGCGGGCGGGACATGCTGTACGGGCCGACCAATGAGGAAATGATTACGGACGTGTTTCGCGGCTATGTGAAGAGTTACAAACAATTGCCGCTGAACCTTTATCATCAGCAATGGAAGTTTCGCGACGAGGTGCGGCCGCGCTTTGGGGTGATGCGGGGGCGCGAGTTTTTGATGAAGGATGCGTACAGTTTTGATCTGACCGAAGCGGCGGCGCGGGTGTCTTATCAGAAGATGTTTGCGGCGTATTTGAATACGTTTGACCGGCTGGGCGTGACCGCGATCCCGATGCAGGCGGACCCCGGGCCGATTGGCGGGGATTTGAGCCATGAGTTTCTGGTGCTGGCCGAAAGCGGGGAGAGCGCGGTGTTCTGCGACAGCGAGGTGCTGGATGTGCCTGCGCCCGGGCTCGATTTTGATTTTGGCGATGAGACGGCGCTTGCGGCGGAGATGGACAAGCGGACGAAGTTTTACGCGGCGACGGACGAAAAGCATGATGCGGCGGCGTATGCGGATGTGCCGGACGGGCGCAAGACCGAGGCGCGCGGGATTGAAGTGGGGCATATTTTCTATTTCGGGACCAAGTATTCCGAGCCGATGGGCGCGGGCGTGCAGGACAGTGATGGCAATGTCGTACCCATTCATGGCGGCTCTTACGGGATTGGCGTGTCGCGGCTGGTCGGGGCGATTATCGAAGCGTGTCATGACGAGAACGGGATTGTGTGGCCAGCCTCCGTCAGCCCGTTTGATGTTGGGCTGATTTCGATGCGGCCTAAGGATGAGGCGTGCGCGGCCGGATGTGATGCGGCGTATGACGCGCTGACTGCTGCCGGATTCGAGACGCTTTATGACGAGACGGATGACCGGGCGGGCGCGAAATTTGGCCGGATGGATCTGATCGGACTGCCATTTCAGATCATTATTGGCCCCAAAGCCCTTGAAAAAGGCGTGGTTGAGTTGAAGATACGCAAGACGGGGGAGCGCGAGGAGTTGGCCTTGGACGCAGCGATCAACAGAATGAGGGCGCTGGCTTGAGCGAGGTACTGTCAACAGGGAAGCCATTTGGCCGGTTTGAGCGGTCGCTGGCCTGGCGATATTTGCGGGCCAAGCGCGAGCATGGCGGCGCGTCGCTGATCGCGATTATCTCCTTTGTGGGCATTGCTTTGGCGGTGGCGGCGCTGATTGTCACCGTGTCGCTGATGACGGGGTTCCGGCAGACGCTGGTCAATTCGCTGATCGGTGGGCAGGGGCATATTATTGTCAGCACGCATGATTTGCCGCTCGAGGATGGGCTGGAGCTGATCGAGATTATCAACGGGCTGGACGGGATTGAAAGCGCGAGCCCGATCATTGAGGAACAAGTGTTGGTCAGCGCCCAAAGCGGGCAGGCGGGCGCGGCGGTGCGCGGGGTGCGGCCGGAGGATCTAAGCGTTTATCCGAGCATTGAAGCGGACGATATTGCCGGTTTTGGCGAGGGGCGCAAAGGCGGCAATACGATCATTATGGGCAAGGCGCTGGCGGCGCGGCTTGGTCTTGGCGTTGGCAGCCGTGTGACGCTTCTGGGCGCGGCGGGTGCGACGACGGCGTTTGGCAGCAAGCCGACAAGCAAGGAATATTTGATTGGCGGTTTGTTAAGCACGGGCAGTGTCGAGCTCGATTCGCTTTATATTTTTATGCCGTTTGAGCAGGCGCAGCTTTTCTTCCGGCATAAGGGGACGATGCCGCTCGTGGATGTGCGGCTTGAGGATTATCTGGCGACTGATATTGGCAAACGTGTCATTGCCGAAGCGACGGGCAACCGGTTCTTTCTGCGCGACTGGAAGCAGCATAATGCGGCGTTTCTGGGGGCTTTGCAGACCGAGAGCGGCGTGATGCGGATCATCATGCTGGTGCTGATTACGATCACGTCGCTGAACATTATCACGGGCGTTGTCATGCTCGTGAAGAACAAGACGCGGGATATTGCGATTTTGCGCACGATTGGGGCCGGGCGCGGGGCTGTGATGCGGGTGTTTATGACCATTGGCGCAACGCTTGGCTTTGCGGGCGCGATGACTGGGTTGGTGATTGGTACGCTGCTGGTGGTCAATATTGATGGGGTGGAATGGTTCCTCAATACGGTGACGGGCGGGGAGGTTTTCCCAGCGGATGTTTATGGTCTTGAAGGGCTGCCCGCTGAGCTTGACTGGGCGACCTCGCTGACGACGACGGCCTATGCGGTGGTGATGTCTGTGCTGGTGTCCATACCGCCTGCGCGCTGGGCGGCGAAGCTTGATCCGGTTGATGCGTTGAGGTTTGAGTGATGGCGGATGTGGTGCTTCAATTGCGCGAAGTGACGCGCACATATGCCTCGTCCGCGGGGGAGCTTGAGGTTTTGCGCGGGGCGGATTTGACGCTTCGGGCGGGCGAGCTGGTCGGGCTGGTCGGGCCGTCAGGGTCGGGGAAATCGACGCTGTTGCATCTGGCCGGACTTTTGGAGCCGCCGCAAAGCGGGGACGTTTTGCTGGAGGGGACCGCTTGCGGGGGCTTGCCGGACAAGGCGCTGACGAAGCTGCGCCGTCATAAGCTTGGCTTTATCTATCAGTTCCATCATTTGCTTGCCGAATTCAGCGCCGAGGACAATATCGCCATGCCGCTGATGATTGCCGGTGTCTCGCGGGCGAAAGCGCGGGCGAAAGCGGACGCTTTGCTTGCGGAAATGGGGCTGGCTGATCGCGGGCATCATCAGCCCGGGCAATTGTCGGGCGGCGAGCAGCAACGGGTGGCGATTGCGCGGGCGCTGGCCAATGATCCGCGCTTGGTTATTGCCGACGAGCCGACGGGCAATCTTGATCCGGCGACGACCGAGCGGGTGTTTGCCACGCTGATCAAAATGGCGCGCAGCGAAGGGGCGGCGGTGCTGGTGGCGACGCACAATATGTCCCTGATCCGGCATATGGACCGCGTTCTGACGCTCGAAGATGGTAAGCTTGTGGATTATGTGACCTAGCCGCTTTGCGCGGGGGAGGAAAGTCGGCATACTCTTCGCGTAATAGGAGAGCCGGTTTTGAGCGAATCACCCTTTATCCATCTGGCCGTCCGGTCGAGCTATTCCCTGCTTGAGAGCATGATCACGACCAAGGCGCTCACTGCGTGGGCCGTCGAGCATCAAATGCCAGCGATTGCGGTGACCGACCGGAACAATCTGTTTGGTGCGCTGGAGCGATCCGAAGCGCTGGCGGCGGCGGGTGTGCAGCCGATTATGGCGTGCTGTTTTGATATTGTTGAAGACGCTTTGCGCGGGGAGGTTTCGCGGGTCAGCCTCTATGCGCAGGACGAGACGGGCTATGGGCGGCTGATGGAGCTTGGCTCGGCTGCGTATCTGGATTCCGATGACGGGGTGCCGCGTCTGGCGCGGGCGCATCTCCTGGAAAAGACGGACGGGCTGATCATGCTGACGGGCGGGGCTGAGGGGCAGGTCGGGAAGTTGCTGGTCAAGGGTAAGACGGAGGCGGCGAAGGCGCAGCTTTTGGAGCTTGCCGGTGCGTATCCGGACCGGCTTTATGTCGAGCTGACGCGGCATGGGTCTCAGGCTGAGAATCTGGTCGAGGCGGGACTGGTGGAGCTGGCCTATAAGCTCGATCTGCCGCTGGTGGCGACCCATGATGCACGGTTTCTGAAGCCTTCGGATGCGGGTGCGCATGACGCGCTGATGTGTATTTCCAATGGCGAATATCTCGGGCAGGAAGACCGGCAGAAAGTCGAGCCGGACCAGTATCTCAAATCTGCTGCTGAGATGGCCGCTCTGTTTGAGGACTTGCCCGAAGCGCTTGAGAACACGGCCGAGATTGCGCGCCGCTGCGCGGTAAAATCTGAAATGCGCAAACCGATCTTGCCGAATTTTTCCGGTAAGGGCGGTCAGGGCGAGGTGGACGAATTGCGCCGGCAGGCCGAAGAGGGGCTCGCGGGGCGTCTGGCTGAGGCGGATAAGCTGTATGCGGACGAAACGGTCTATGCCGAACGGCTCGAATATGAGCTTGGCATTATCGAGAAAATGGGGTTCCCGGGCTATTTTTTGATTGTTTCGGATTTCATCAAATGGGCCAAGGAGCAGGGCATTCCAGTTGGCCCGGGGCGCGGTTCGGGCGCGGGGTCACTGGTGGCGTGGTCGCTTTTGATTACCGATCTTGACCCGTTGCGGTTTGACCTTCTGTTCGAGCGGTTCTTGAACCCCGAACGTGTGTCCATGCCTGACTTTGACGTTGATTTCTGTCAGGAGCGGCGCGGCGAAGTGATCCGCTATGTGCGCGATAAATATGGCGCCGAAGCTGTGGCGATGATCATCACATTCGGCACATTGCAGGCGAAAGCTGTGGTGCGCGATGTTGGCCGCGTTATGCAGATGCAGTATTTTCAGGTTGACCGGCTGGCGAAGCTCATTCCCTTCAATCCGGCCAATCCGCCTAAGCTTGCCGATGCTATTCTCGACGAGCCGAAGTTTCAGGAAGAGAAGGAAAAAGATCCGCGTGTGGGCGAATTGCTCGACACGGCGCTGGCGCTGGAAGGGCTTTACCGGAACGCAGGCACGCATGCGGCGGGTGTGGTGATCGGGGATCGTCCGCTCACAGAGCTTGTGCCGCTCTATAATGATCCGCGCTCTGATTTGCCGGCCAGCCAGTTCAATATGAAATGGGCGGAGAATGCGGGGCTGGTGAAGTTTGACTTTCTGGGGCTGAAGACGCTGACTGTGATCGAGCGGGCGCTGAAATTCATCCGGCGGGATGGCGGCGATGTTGGGCCGGAATGGACGCGGCTTGATGATGAGGCGACGTATGAGCTGATGGCGTCGGGCGAGACGCTTGGCGTGTTCCAGCTTGAAGGACAGGGCATGCGCGACACGCTCAAACGCGTCAAGCCCGGCAATATTGAAGATGTGATCGCGATTATCTCGCTCTATCGGCCTGGCCCGATGGACAATATTCCGGTGTTCTGTGACGGCAAGGAAGACCCGAGCAAGATCCGCTATCAGCATCCTGACCTGAAGCCCATTCTTGAGGCGACCTATGGCGTGCCGGTCTATCAGGAGCAGGTGATGCGGATGGCCCAAGAGCTTGCGGGCTATTCGCTGGGCGAGGCGGATTTGCTGCGCCGGGCGATGGGTAAGAAGAAAAAGGAAGAGATGGACAAGCAGCGCGCGCGCTTTGTTGAAGGGTGCGCTGCGCGGGAGAACAAGATCGACGCGCCGCTGGCGAACGATATTTTCGACACGATGGCGAAATTTGCCGGGTATGGATTTAACAAATCGCACGCGGCGGCCTATGCGGTGATCTCTTACCAGACGGGTTATTTGAAAGCGCATTTCCCTGTCGCGTTTCTGGCCGCGTCGATGAGCCTTGATCTGCACAATACGGACAAATTGGCCGCCTTTTTCCAAGAGGCCAAGCGGCTGAAAATTCCCGTGATCTTGCCAGATGTAAACAGTTCGACGCCGGACTTTGATGTGCGCGACGACAGTGTGGTCTATGCGCTCGGTGCGCTCAAAGGGGTTGGGCTTGAGGCGATGAAGCATCTGGCCGAAGAGCGCGGGCGGGGCGGGACTTTCAAGAGCCTGCATGATCTGGCCGAGCGGGTGGACCCGAAATCGCTCAACAAGAAAGCGTTCGAGCAGCTTGGGCGGGCAGGCGCGCTGTCGACGCTGGAGCCGAACCGTGCGCAGGCCTATGCGGCGGGGCCGATGATGGCGGCGATGGCGGCAAGTGCGGCGGAGGATCGCGCGGGCGGACAAGGCGGACTGTTTGGTGACGCCGAGCCTGCGGTGCGGGCAGCGTTTCCGGTGCGGCCGGACTGGAACCCGCAGGATATGCTGGACGAGGAATTTGGCGCGGTCGGGTTTTATCTTAGCGGGCATCCGCTCGACGATGTGCTGGAGACGGTGGACCGTTCGCGGCTGACGATGGCGAGCGAGATTGCGGGCAAGGCGATGGACCGGATGGTGCTGGAGATGATTGGCGTGGTGCGGCGGCGGATCGAGAAGCCCGCGCGTTCGGGCGGCAAGTTTGCGTTTCTGACTGTGTCTGA
>CALLCD010000254.1 GCA_938049795.1 uncultured Hyphomonadaceae bacterium
GCGCCGTCAATTTGCGTAAATCCGGCCTGTGCCATCAGCCCCCGCACCGCCTCATCCTGATCATAGCCGATCTCGAACACAAGATGTGCCCCCGCTTTCATGCCGTGCGCCGCCAGCGAGAGGATCGTCCGATACGCCGCCAACCCATCCGGCCCGCCATCAAGCGCCTGTAGCGGATCGTAAAGCCGGACATCGCGCTCCAGCGTGTCGATCACAGCGCTTTCGATATAGGGCGGATTGGAGACAATCAGATCGACCTCCCCCCAGCCGCGCCAGTTTTCCCAGCGCTCATGCAGGATCTCAGCGCGCGCCTCCATCCGGTGACGTTTGACATTCTCGCGCGCCAGAGACGCCGCGTGCGGATCGCCATCAATGCCGACCCCGGCCACCCCGCCGCGTGTCGCCAATATCGCAATCAGCAGACAGCCAGAGCCCGTGCCCAAATCGGCAACCGACATCCCCCGCCCGGGCGGCAACAGCTCAAGCGCCCGCTCGACCACGACCTCGCTGTCCACCCGCGGCACGAGCGCGCGCGCATCGCAAATAAAATCCAGCCCGTAAAAGCTCGCCTGCCCGCGAATATGGGCGAACGGCTCACCCGCACACCGTCTTGTCTTATGGTCCTCAAGCCGCCCCAATACGTCCGCTGGCACCGGATCACGTTCGCGGGCGATCAGCATGGCCGTGTCGAGTCTTGCGGCCAGCGCAACCAATAATCTGGCTTCGCGGCGCGGATTGTCTATGCCTGAAGCGGCAAGCGCTTTGGCCGTGGTTCGGGTCAGCGCAGCATACGTCACCATGACCGGCGCGCTCCTATGCCTCTTCCTCCATCGCCGCGAGCCGCCGGGCCTGATCTTCAGCCATCAGGGCCGTCACAACATCATCAAGCTTGTCGCCGGCGATGATCTTGTCGAGCGAATAGAGCGTCAGATTGATGCGGTGGTCGGTGACGCGGTTTTCGGGATAATTGAACGTGCGGACTTTTTGCGAGCGGTCACCGGAGCCGACCTGACTTTTGCGCGCTTCGGCCCGTGCGCTGTCGGCTTCGTCGCGCTCTTTTTCGTAGAGCTTGATTTTGAGCTGTTCCATCGCCTTGTCGCGATTGACGTGCTGGGATTTTTCCGAGGACTGGGTGACAATGCCGGTTGGAATATGCGTAATCCGCACAGCCGAATCCGTCTTGTTGACGTGCTGGCCGCCCGAGCCGGATGCGCGATAGGTGTCAATCCGAATGTCCTGTGTGCGCACTTCGATCTGGATGTCCTTTGGCGCGGGCAGCACGGCCACGGTCGCCGCCGAGGTGTGAACGCGGCCTTGGGTTTCGGTGGACGGGACACGCTGGACCCGATGCACGCCGCTTTCCCATTTCATCCGGCCAAACGCGCCATCGCCTTCGACATTGGCAATCAGTTCCTTATAGCCGCCCACATCGCCCTCGGTGATCGAGACAATATCGACTTTCCAGCCCTGTAGCTGGGCATAGCGCTGGTACATGCGGAACAGATCGCCCGCAAACAGCGCCGCCTCGTCGCCGCCCGTCCCGGCACGGATTTCGAGCACGATATTGGCGCTGTCATCGGCGTCGCGCGGCAGAAGCAGCAATTGCATGTCCGCTTCAAGGGTCGGCAATTTCTCGCGCAACTCGTCCGCTTCCTCGCGCGCCAGCTCGGCCATGTCCGCGTCGTCGCCCGCGATCATGCTCTCCGCTTCGGCAAGCCCTGCGCGCGTGTTTGCCAGCTCATACGCCTTGTCGGCCACAGGCTTGAGCTCGGAATGCTCCTTGCCGAGCGCGACAATCTCGTCCGTCTCGGTCGCCACGCCCATGCGCGCTTCGACCTGTTCGAACCGGGCAATCACCTGCTGCAATCTTTGTTCTGATACATTCGCCATGTCAGCGCTTTAGCGCGGTTTGACGGCTAAAGGAACACCCGCATGGCTTCCTTACCCACAAGGGCAAACAGAACAAGGCTCGACAAGGCAAACACGCCAAACCGCAACAGGACTTTGCCCACCACAATCTGCACCAGCGAATGCACAACCCGAAGCGCGACATAACCCCAAGCCAATGCGAGACCCGCCGCATCCATCCCGCCCGTCACCGCGATAAACAGCATCAGCGCGTAAAACACCGTCGGCTGTTCGTGTAGATGATTGTAATTGTCGGCCACAGAGCGCGTGCTGGCGGGAAGCAGGTCACCATATGTGCCCGGATGGCGCGCCTTGTCCGGATCAATGCCCGCTTTCTGCATGGCCGGAATACGCGTCGCATACATCCACAGCCAGATCACCGCCGTCCAGATGATCAGCGCCAGAACGGGCTGCAAAAATTCGGTTGATGTCATAAGTCCCTCCCATGAGTTTTGACAGACGCATGATACGCCCCCACGGCTCAAAATCCAGCCTCCCCCAACGCCAAGACCGCACGCGAGACCCATCCCCTCTTTTGCGCGCCCCCAGCATAAAACTGCAGATATGACCGCTTGATCTGAAAATTTTGACTGGCCTTCGCGCCGCCAAGCCCTTACCGTTCTGTAATAAAGACAACCCTGCGGGAGCTAAATCGTGACCAAACCAACCAGACCTCTTTTCCACCTGCTTCGAACCGCCTCTATGGGGGCTATCCTTGTCGGCATGGCCGGCCTCGCTGCAGCTCAAGAGACACCGATTGTCCAGCCCGGTGCGCCCGGCGAAGACGCGCGTGCCTTAAGCGCCGAGGAAGCCATCGAGATCGCAAATTCGAGCTATTCCAAAGACGATGTCGTGTTCATGCAGAATATGATCCCCCATCATAGGCAGGCCGTGGAGATGGCCGCGCTCGTCAATGAGCGGACCAATAGTGAAGAGGTCAAGGACATTGCTGGCAAGATCAACGCCTCGCAATCGGACGAGATCGAGTTCATGCGCGGTTGGCTGACCGATCGCGGCGAGACCGCACCGGGCGCAGGCGAGGGACATGGTGCACATGGTGGTCACGGGGGACATGGCGGTCATGGGGGTCATGGGGGCCTTAGCGAAGAGATGATGCTCAATATGGGCATGGCGTCCGCCGACCAGATGGCCGCGCTCGCCGCCGCCACCGGCACCGAGTTCGACCGGCAATTCCTGACCCTCATGATCCGCCACCATGAGGGCGCGATTACTATGGTCAATGATCTACAGCTTCTGCCTGGGTCAGCCTATGATCCGGTCCTGTTCGATTTCACCAATGACATTCTCAACGACCAGACCACCGAGATCGAGCGTATGAATGTGCTCTTGTCGGAGCTCTCCGATGATGCGCGCGTCGGGCTTGCGGCGGGTTTTGATACCGCTGGCGAAGCGATCTCCAACCTGACCAAAGTGGCCTCCCTGCCCATGCCATCAGGCTTCTTCGACCCGGCAAACCCTGCCGGCCTGCCCCCGATCATCACCCCTGATGAGGACGAGGCCGAAACAGACAACTCTGAGGCGGACGCAACCGAGACGCCGGACCGCTCCGGCGAGGACGAGCAAAGCAATGAAGGCACCCAATGGGGCGAGCGGTCGCCGCTATTGAGCTTCTCGAACACGGACATGGCCTTTTCCGAAGACGTGCTCGTGACCGGCAATTATCACGGCTTCAACATTTACAAGCTTGATGATGAGGGCATGCCAAACCTGTTCAGCTCGATTGTCTGCCCGGGCGGACAGGGTGATGTGTCGATTGTTGGCGATCTGTTGATTATGTCCGTCGAGCAGACGCGCGGACGGGTCGATTGTGGCCGCGAAGGCATTGCCGAAGATGTCAGCGCCGAGCGGTTTCGCGGCATCCGTATTTTCGACATTTCCAATCTCGCCGCCCCCCGTCAGGTCGGCCAAGTGCAAACCTGTCGCGGCTCGCACACACATTCGGTCGTCTCGGGTCCGGATGCGGATGGCAATATCATCGTCTATAATTCCGGCACAGCCATTGTGCGCGACGAGGCCGAACTTGACGGCTGCATTGGCGAAATTCCGGGCGACAATCGCACCGCCCTCTTCCGCATCGACGTGATCGAGATTCCGGTCTCCGACCCATCCAAGGCGCGCATTGTCGATAGTCCGACCGTGTTTGCCGATGATGAAACCGGACAGATTGCCGGTCTCTGGAAGGGCGGCGATCATGGTGACGATACGCAGTATACGTCGCAAACCAATCAGTGCCATGACATTACCGTCTTCCCCGAAGCCAATCTGGCCGCAGGGGCGTGTTCGGGCAATGGCATTATTTTCGACATTTCCGATCCGCGCAAACCGACCCGGCTTGATGCGGTGATCGACACCGGCTTTGCCTATTGGCACTCGGCCACGTTTAACAATGACGGCACCAAAGTTCTGTTTACGGACGAATGGGGCGGCGGCGGCCGTCCGCGTTGCCGCGCTTATGATCCGAAAGACTGGGGCGCGGATGCGATCTACAATATCGTAGACGGTAAGCTTGAGTTCCAAGGCTATTACAAACTCCCTGCGCCGCAATCGGACCAGGAAAACTGCGTCGCCCATAATGGCTCGATTGTTCCGGTGCCGGGCCGTGATGTGTTCGCGCAAGCCTGGTATCAGGGCGGACTGTCCGTCATCGACTTTACCGATGCGACCGACATTACCGAGATCGCCTATTTCGACCGTGGCCCAATCCACGAAGAGCGCATGGTGCTTGGCGGGTACTGGTCAACCTATTGGTATAATGGCAAAATCTACGGCACCGAGATCGCGCGTGGGCTCGACGTGTTCGCGCTGACACCAAGCGAGCATCTCACCGAGAACGAGATCGCCGCCGCCGCGCTCGCCGATCAGGGCGCCCTGTTCAACCCGCAGCAACAGTTCGCCGTCACATGGCCCGCTGTGCCGGCGGTCGCCCGCGCCTATATTGACCAGCTTAACCGCGCCGATAGCCTGTCGGGCCGCAACAATCGCCGCTTGAACCGTGCGCTTAACCGTGCCGATGCGCGGCTTGCCGAAGGCCGTAAAGATGCCCGCTTGGCCGAACAGCTTGAAGGCCTCGCCACCCGTCTCGGTACGGACGGATCTGAAGCTGCACGCAAAGCCGCTCTTGCCAGTGTGCTGACGGACATCGCCGCGAAATTGCGTTAGGCCCCAATCGGGCAAACCGCAAAAAGTCGAGGGAGGGGGAAAGGGAGCACTGTCACGGTGCTCCCTTTTTTTGCGCTATTCTCCAAGCACATCCACCGATGGCAAGCGCTCATAGGCAAAGATCCCCAGCAACAGCCCGGGCACTTCAAGCGCCACCGTCACGGCAATCTCCACAAGGAGCAATCCGTGCAGCACGCGTGTTGCGAGCCAGTCCTGTGGCAAATACAAATGCACAAAAGCAAAGACCGCCGCCGTCGCTGCAAATCCGCCAAGCGCCATCGTAACAAACTGCGCGCGGGAATGGGTCTTAATGTCAAACCCGAACAGATAGACGCTGACCAATTTGCGCGGTGCCCGCAGCTTCGAGCCCGCCATCCATGCTGCCAATACGTGCCCCCATTCATGCGCAAGCCAGGCACATACCCCGCCCGCAAGCCCAAGCGCCACGCCGGTCGCATTCGCCACCATGCCCTCGCCCACACTTAGCCGCGCAAACGCCATCCAACCGACCAGCGTGCCGAGCAGCAAAGCCAGATCACGCACCGCAAACCTCTTAAACGCCGCCTTCCCCATATCGTCAGTCCTCTGCAAAACTTGTCTCCAGAAAAGCGAGAAACGCGTCCACATCCGCGCGCACAATCCCATGTCCGCCGGGCCGCATATGATAGGCGATGCCCGCGTCCGGATTAAAAGCCTTCATCCCCGCCTGCGCAAGTCCGGCCTCGCCATAAAGCGTCCAAGCCTTGCTTGCCCCTTCGGCCGCACGATAGGCCCCGTTCGGATCAGACCAGACATCGCGACGCCCATTGCCGAGGAAAACACGGCGCGGCGCAATCAGCGCAAGCAAAGCATGCTGGTCCACAGGTAACGCATCAGTATCATCCGTAAACTGCGCAAATTCGGGCGTAAACCAGTGCGGATAACCGCCACCAAAACTGTGCCCGTTGACGATATGGTCCACCGTCTCGCCCGGCTTGTCGCGCGAGAGCGACGCACCCGCCGTGCCCGACTGATGCGCGATGACCGCTGTGATCCGGCTGTCCCACGCCCCGGCCACGAGCGCTGATTTTCCATGTCGGGAATGTCCGATTACGGCGATTTTGTTTGTGTTGAGCCTGTCATCATTTTCCAACACATCAATCGCCGCAAAATACCCCGCCGCCCATGCGGCCACTGCGCCTGTCGGCTGGCGCCCATCCGCACCGGCGGGAAAGCCCGACAGATCCTCCCGCCCCGCCTCGGGGTTATCAATCACAAGCTCGGCGGCAAAAAAGTTTGCATAAGCATAGCCGCGCTCAAGATAGTCCGCCACGGGTGCCTTGTTGATATATTCGCCGAAAATAAAGGTGAACGCCGCACCCAGCGCCGAGCGGTTCTCCGCCATCCCGCATGAGCCGCCCTGCATCGGCATGGCCAGATCCGCAAATTCGAACACGCCCATATTGTCGCAAAAAGTCTGCCCGATGATCAGTGGCGCAGGGCCCAGCGGTACTTTCGGTGTGGCCAGTGCCAGCGTAAACTGCACCGTCTGGTCGCCCTCGCCCAGCTCGACCAGAACTTCCTCCAGCACGCCGCGCCCGCCAAGATAACGCTCATCGACCACACGGCGCGAGACCACCCGCGAGGCAATGCCAACCGGCACAGGGCCGTACACCGCCTCTTCCAGCTGCGCCTTCAACGCGGGCACTTGGCGCGCCTGCCAATCCTCGGCCGAATTTAGCTCCAGCGCCGGTCGCGCCGCCGGCTTATTGCCGGTCTCGAGGCTCGCATAGTTCAGCCCAAGCTGCGTGCAACTCGTCGCCACAATCGCGACCACACCAAACAGCGGCAACATGAAGATGAATTTGAGCGTTTTCCAAATCATCCCGCCGATCTACCCCAAGCCGAAACACTTGTCTTGAGACCTCACGAAGAAATGTGGAGGAGCAAATCAACCCCGCCCATAAAGGCCCACGTCAGCGCGCGGATCTGATCCGCACTGTCAAAACCACTCCCCTCTAGTCGGCCACGCGCCAGGCGGTGAGTGTGCCGGGTTCCCAGTTCGGGACGATGATAAGATCGCCGACACGGGTCAGGTCGTTTTGCAGGATCGGGTCGTCCATCGTATTTTCCAGTTCGGTCGTTTCACCCGTCGCCGAGACGTGCCAGATCTGGCCGGGCCAGCTAGAGACCACATAGCTGCCATCATCGAGCAGGGCGATGCCGTCAGCGTTCTCCATGCCGGTGGCAATCTCGGTCAGCGCGCCGTCCCCTTGTGTTTCAAAAAGACTGCCCGAGCCCATCGTTGCGATCAGCAAACGGTCGCCATCGGGGGTCAGACCATTGACCCCGCCCAGCCGGTCATCGGCGAGCCATTCCTTATAGCCATTGACATCAATCTGGAAAATCCGCGCCGTGCCGGAATCGCTCAGATAGACGTCGCCCCGCCAGATTGTGATGTCATTGAGAAAGCCCGCACCCTCAACCGGATAGGTGTTCTCGATCGTCGCGGTCGCAATGTCTATGACATGATAGGCGTCATGGTCGGAGACAAAGAGTTTGCCATCCCGAACACCGAGGCCCTTGGGCGCGTTCAGGCCCTCGACCCATCTTTCGTCGATCATCTCGCCGTCGAGCGATACGCGGCTGATCCAGCCTTCGCCATCTTTTGCTTCGGCTTCACCTGCAACATTCGAAATGTAGAGAATATCGCCCTCAGCCGCGACGCCTTCAGGCGCGGAGAAGCCCGCCGTGACCCAGACCTGTTCGAGCGCGGGGATTGCAGCCGTTTGCGCAGGGGCCGCCTCCGCAGCTTGAGTTGTCTGTTCCGGCGCGACGGGGGCGCTTTCGGAGCTATCAGGCTGGGAACACGCGGCGAGCGCGAGTATGGGAAGCAAAATCAATCGGGACATAGGTCGATCTCCATTTTTCATTTCACAGATGTATATCAGGCGATTTCCCTGTGGCCATTCAAGCCTTGGTGATTGACTGCAATATGCTCCGTTCGCCCGTCCCTTAAAGCTGTTTCTCCATCAAGAAGCGTGGCAGCCAGATCTGCGCGCCATCATCCCCCTCTCCCATCTTCACCGTTTCGGGCTGCACCGTCGCAAATCCCATCGCCGTAAAAGCGCCCCGCGCGTGCAAGCTGGCATGGGTGTAGATCCGCCCTGTCCCTGCTTGCTTCGCGCTTGGCTCGAGCGCCTGATAGAGGCTCCGGAAGACACCCCGGCCCTGCCAGCGCGGCAGGATATAAGCACAATCGAGATAATTGTTCATCTCCAGCGTCATAAAGCCCACGGGCACCCCGTCTGCCTCGGCCACGCGGACCTCTTGGCGCGTCATTCGCAGCGACCAGTCCGCCCCCGCTCGCAATACTTGCGACCATGCCGCCCGTTGCGCTTTCGTATAAGCGACCGCCCCCTCGCGCACCGCCTCGTGGAAAATAACTGCCAGCGTGTCCCAGTCGGCCGCTTGTCCATTGCGAATGTCGATATTAGCCATTATGCCCGTCCTCAGAACCGCTTTTCCCTTTTGCCTCAAGGACACAAGCCATGACAAGCTCCCCTTCCCGCCCGCGCCGCTCGCTGCTCTATATGCCCGGCGACAAGGCCAAAGTCCTCGAAAAAGCCAAAACGCTACCCGCTGACACGCTAATGTTCGATCTCGAAGACGCGGTTGCGCCGGACAACAAACCCGCCGCACGGGACGCGGTTGCCGCAGCCACCAAAGCGGGCGGATATGGCGCGCGCGAGATTGTCATCCGCATCAATGGTCTCGACACAGACTGGGGCCAAGCCGACCTCCAAGCCGCCGTCGCCGCGGGACCGGACGCCATTCTCGTCCCCAAAGTCGAAACCGGCGCCGACATCCATGCGCTCGACGCGGCCCTCACCAAGGCAGGCGCACCGGACACGCTCGGGCTCTGGGTGATGATCGAAATGCCCAAAGCCGTGCTGAACATTCACGAGATCGCCGCCGCCGCTGAGACCACACGGCTCGCAGCCTTCGTCATGGGCACCAATGATCTCGCCAAGGAATACCGCGCTTTGTGGACGCCCGACCGGATCGCCTTCCAGACCGCGCTGAGCCTCAGCGTCGCCGCCGCCCGCGCCTATGATCTGCTCGCCATTGACGGGGTCTATAATGACATCCAGAACTTGGACGGCCTGCGCGCTGAATGTGAACAAGGCCGTACCCTCGGCTTTGACGGCAAAACGCTGATCCACCCCGCCCAGATTGAGATCACCAATGAGGTCTTCTCCCCCGCCCCCGAAGACATCGCGCAGGCCCACGCGGTCATCGCCGCCTTCGCTCTGCCGGAAAACGCGGGCAAAGGCGTCATCAAAGTCAACGGCAAAATGACCGAACTTTTACACCTCGACCAAGCCCGCCAAACCGTTGCCATCGCCGCCGCCATCACTGCAATGGATCACGCGGGTCAAAGCTGATCTCACGCCATGCGGGGCCCGTGCCAAGGACATCCGCT
>CALLCD010000255.1 GCA_938049795.1 uncultured Hyphomonadaceae bacterium
CCTCTTTGTCGAAACCCTCAAAGAACTGCCCGCCACCCTCATGCTCCGCCCGTTCAACTGGGACACGCTCGCCGTGCGCGCCTATGTCTACGCCTCCGACGAACGCCTGCCCGCCGCCGCGCTGCCATCGCTCGCCATCACACTCGCTGGACTCCTGCCCGTTATCCTGCTTTCGCGTCAGCTCTCGCGCCCCCGCAAAGGTCAATCAGCATGACACAGAGACACAATCTCATCGCGGAAAACGTCTCCTGCAAATATGGCGATACCCTCATCGTCGATTCTGCAAATCTCACCCTGACCCCCGGCAAAATCACAGCCCTCTTAGGCCCCTCCGGCGCAGGAAAATCCACCTTGCTCAGACTGTTCAGCGGCCTTGAAACCCCAAGCTCTGGCCGCGTTCTGCATGGCGATACCGTACTGTCTGATGACCACATCATGATCCCCGCAGAGCGCCGCCGCATCGGCATCGTGTTCCAGGACTTTGCCCTCTTTCCGAACCTCACCGCGACCCAGAACATTGCCTTCGGCCTCGCCCATCTGCCTCAGCCCGAACGCCTCGCCCTCGCTGCCGATTGGCTCGCCCGCATCTCGCTCTCAGCCCGCGCCGACGCCTATCCCCACCAAATGTCCGGCGGCGAGCAGCAACGCGTCACCATCGCCCGCGCCCTTGCGCCAGATCCGGTCGCTCTCCTGATGGACGAACCCTTCTCCGGCCTCGATCCAGCCCTGCGCGACGATGTGCGCCAGACCGCCCTCTCGGCCATCCAAAGCCTCGGCATTCCGGCCCTGCTCGTCACCCATGACGCCGCCGAAGCCATGCTCCATGCCGACCATCTCGCCATCATGCATGCAGGCAAAATCAGCCAGCAAGGCACCCCCGACACGCTCTACACACAGCCCAAAGACGAAGCCACAGCCACCGCCCTCGGCCCGATCATCAAACTCACCGCCCATCACAACACGACCACTGGCGAAATCGAGACCCCGCTCGGCAACATCCCCGCCCCCGCCTCGTTCGCGCCCACCAAAGCCCCGTTCACCCTCGGCCTCCGCCCCGAAGCCTTCACCCTCGACCCGTCTTCCACCGTCCAAGCGCAAGTCCGCTCCGCCCGCCGCAATGGCCCCCTGACAGAGCTCAAAATCGAGCGAGAGGGCACAAACGCCACCCTTCTCGTCCCCTCAAACACAGACACCCCGCCCTCCGGCACCATCGGACTGCGCCTAAATCCCGCGCTCTGCTTTGTTTTATAGCGTCTTTTGCGACCCGCTTACATTTGCGTCATAATGCATGCACTTACTCGCCATTTGGCTGCATTCATCCTACAGTCGCCACAATTCTATTGGAGATATGACGGCATGTTACGCTCGTTTTTCAAAGCCGCCACGCTCGCTCTCGCCAGCCTCGCCCTCTCGCTGCCCGCGATGGCGCAGGGCTTTATCCGCGACGCCGAAATTGAGGCCATCTTGCGCGAATATACCGACCCGATCCTCGAAGCGGCGGGCCTAATCCCCGAAGATGTCGGCCTGTTTCTTATCGGCGACCCCAGCCTCAACGCCTTCGTCGCCGGTGGCCAGCGCATCCATCTCAATACCGGCCTCATCATCCGCACCGAAACCCCCGGCCAGCTTAAAGGCGTCATCGCCCACGAAACGGGGCACATTTCCGGCGCACATGGCGCACGCCGCGCCGCCGATTTCGCCAAATCCGCCCGCTCGGGCTATGTCTCCATCGGCCTCGGCATCATCGCCCTTGCCGCCGGCGCCCCCGAACTTGGCGCAGCCCTGATCGCCAATTCCCGGCAGCTCACCGCGCTGAGCTTCTTCACCCACACCCGCGCCCAAGAATCCTCCGCCGATCAGGCTGCCGTCACCTTCCTCGAACGCACCGGCCAATCGCCCGCTGGCCTTGTCGAGTTTTTCGAAGAGTTCCGCTATCAGGAAGTCCTCTCCGAAGCCCGCCGCTTTGAATATTTCCGCACCCACCCGCTCGCCTCCGACCGGATTCGCTCCCTGCGCGCCCGCGCCGAGGAAACCGGCTTGATGGATGTTCCCGCAACAGAACGCGAGCTTGCCCAGATGGCCGTCATGCACGCCAAGCTGATCGGTTTTCTCGAGCCGCCCGTCGTCGTCTATCAGCGCTATCCCGAAACCGATACCAGCGAGCCCGCCCGCTATGCCCGCGCCATCTCCGCCATGCAGAGCGTTGATCTCGGCAAAGCCATTATCGAGATCGACGAGCTTCTCGAAATCAATCCGGAGAACCCGTATTATCACGAGCTTAAAGGCCAGATCCTGTTCGAGTTTGGTAAAATCGAAGACTCTATCGAGCCCAACCGCCGCGCCGTCGAATTGGCCCCAAACCAGCCCCTCCTGATGATTAGCTATGCCCGCTCCATCATCGCACGTGGCGGAGAAGGCGATGTTGAACAAGGCGAAACTCTTCTGCGCCAGTCGCTCATCGCCGAGCCGGATAATGCCTTCGCTTGGTCAGAGCTCGCCAAAGCCCTCGACAAGCAGGGCCGCCGCTACGAAGCCCAACTCGCCACCGCCGAGCGCTCCTTCCATATCGGAGATGTTGTCAGCGCCAATGCGTTTTCCCTCCGCGCCATTCAGGGGCTCGAACCGAACACCCCGCTCATGCGCCGCGCCCGCGATATTGCTGCGGTCACCGATTCGCGGCTCAAGGAAAACCGCAGATATTATCGGGGCCGCTGAACGCCCCATCTTCCCAAATCCGGCAAATCCTGCCACTTTTTCCCATTGTTCATTAATAAAGTCAGGGCAAAGGTCCTGATAATCTGATCTTTTCCACAAGGAACCCCATCATGCTCCGTTCCCTCCTAGGCTCCGCCGCCATCGCCACGTTCGCCCTCACTGCATGTGCCCAAGACACCGGCGCATCCCCTGATCGTGCCGCCACCGAAGAGATTGTCCGCGAATATATTCTGGCCAATCCCGAGATTATCGAAGAAGCCCTGATCGCGCTCAACGACAAGCGCAAAGCTCAGGAAGAAGACGCCGCCCGCATCGCCGTCGCCCAAAACGCAGACCTCCTGTTTAACACGTCCAGCGACTACTCCATCGGCCCCGATGATGCGCCCGTCACCGTCGTCGAGTTCTTCGACTATCGCTGCGGTCCCTGCCGCGCGTCGATGAGTACCGTGAACGCCCTGCCCGCCAAATACCGCGATCAGGTCCGCGTCGTGTTCAAAGAGTTCCCCATCCTCTCACCCGAAAGCGAAGTGGCCGCCATTGCCGCCCTCGCCGCTGGCCGTCAGGGCAAATATGTCGAAATGCACCAGGCCTTCATGAAATCCTCCTCGCGCTTTACCGAGGGCGACATCCTGAAAATTGCCGGTGAGCTCGACCTCGACATGGATCAGTGGATGGAAGACCGACGCGATTCGGCCTTACGCACACAAGTCGCCGAGACGCGCACTCTCGCCCAGACCGTTGGCGCAAACGCCACCCCGACCTTCGTTGTCGGCGACACGCTCTTCTCCGGCCTCAACCGCGAACGCCTCGACAGCCTGATCACAGCCGAACTGGCAAAAGCAGGCTAAACCGGGTCCGTCAGGCCACGCCTAGTTCAGCGCGCTTGTCCCCTTGGCAAACCCGTTTGGCACCCCATTGATCGAGAGCGCGTCGCCCTCGACATCAATCGTGATCGTCTCGCCATCAAGGATGCGCCCTTCGAGAATGAGCCGCGCCAGCGGGTCTTGCAGTTCGGTCTGGATCGTTCGCTTGAGCGGCCGCGCGCCATAGACCGGATCATAGCCGCGCGCCGCCAGCCAGTGTCGCGCCGCGTCGCTCAGCTCAATCGACAGTTTCCGGCTTTCGAGCAGCTGACCGAGCCGCGCAATCTGTATACCGACAATCACATCAATCTCCGCCCGCCCGAGCCGCCCGAACAGCACCGTCTCGTCAATCCGGTTGATAAATTCCGGCCGAAAATGCAGCTTGATCGCCTCGGACACGCTCGCCCGCTGCGCCTCGGAAATCGGCCCTTCATCCCCGCTCGCCAAAGCATCCGCACCGAGATTACTCGTCATGATGATCAACGTATTGCGAAAATCCACCGTCCGCCCCTGCCCATCGGTCAGCCGCCCATCATCGAGCACTTGCAACAGCGTGTTAAACAGATCCGGATGCGCCTTCTCGACCTCGTCAAACAATACAACTTGATAGGGCCGCCGCCGCACCGCTTCGGTCAACACCCCGCCCTCATCATAGCCGACATAGCCCGGAGGCGCTCCGATCAGCCGCGCCACCGAATGCTTCTCCGAATACTCAGACATATCGAGCCGGATAATCGCGCTGTCATCATCAAACAGAAACTCGGCCAGCGCCTTGGTCAGCTCCGTCTTACCCACCCCCGTCGGTCCGACAAACAGAAATGATCCAATCGGCCGCGCCGGATCTTGCAAGCCCGCCCGCGACCGCCGCACGGCATTAGACACCGCCGCCAAAGCCTCTTCCTGCCCAACAACCCGCGCGCGCAACGCGTCTTCCATGCGCAGCAATTTCTCGCGCTCACCTTCGAGCATTTTCTCGACCGGAACGCCCGTCCATTTCGACACAACCCGCGCAATATCGTCCGGCACCACCGTTTCCGACACCAGCGAGCCTGCGCCATCCTCACCCGCCTCAACCTCGGCAATCGCCGCTTCCAGCTTCGGGATCTCGCCATATTTCAGCTCCGACGCGCGGCTCAAATCTCCCTGCCGTTCGGCCTCGGCCAGTTCCGACAAAGCCCGGTCGAGCGCTTCCTTGGCGGACGCTGCGCCTTTGAGCTTATTCTTCTCCGCCGCCCAAATGCCGGTCAGCTCATCGGACGCCGTCGTCAGCTCGGCAATCTCCTCGTCGAGCGTGGCCAGCCGGTCCTTCGACGCGGCATCCTTTTCCTTCTTCAGCGCCTCCGCCTCGATCTGCAATTGCATCAGCCGCCGGTCAATCTCGTCCAATTCCTCGGGCTTGGAATCCACTTCCATCCGAATGTGCGAGGCCGCCTCATCCATCAGGTCAATCGCCTTGTCCGGCAAAAACCTGTCGGTGATATAGCGATGCGATAAGGTCGCCGCCGAGACCAGAGCGCGATCTGAAATCCGCACGCCATGATGGGCCTCATACCGCCCCTTTAGCCCGCGCAAGATCGAGATCGTATCTTCCACGCTCGGCTCGTCCACAAACACCGCCATAAACCGCCGCGCCAGCGCCGCGTCCCCTTCGACATATTTGCGATACTCGTCCAGCGTCGTCGCGCCGACACAATGCAGCTCCCCACGCGCGAGCGCCGGCTTGAGCAAGTTCGACGCATCCATCGCGCCATCGGTTTTGCCCGCGCCGACCAGCATATGCATCTCGTCCACAAACAGCACCACCTCGCCCGCCGCCTCGCGCACTTCCGTCAGCAGCGCTTTGAGCCGCTCCTCAAACTCCCCGCGATATTTCGCCCCCGCAATCAGCGCGCCCATATCCAGCGATAAGAGCCGCCGATTCTTCAGGCTCTCAGGCACATCGCCATTGATAATGCGCAAGGCCAACCCTTCGGCAATCGCCGTCTTGCCGACACCCGGTTCCCCGATCAGAACCGGATTGTTCTTGGTCCGGCGCGAGAGCACCTGCACCGTCCGGCGAATTTCCTCGTCCCGCCCGATCACCGGATCAAGCTTGCCCGCGCGCGCATCTGCGGTCAGATCACGCGTATATTTCTTCAGCGCCTCATAGCCATCTTCCGCGTTCTGACTGTTCGCGGTGCGCCCCTGCCGCAGCTCATCGACCGCCCGCTGCAAGGCGGCCACACTGACACCGCCCGCGCGCAAAGCCTCGCCCGCCGCATCCTTTTTCAGCTCCGCCAGCGACAGCAAAAGCCGCTCCACTGTCACAAATGCGTCGCCCGCCTCTTTCGCCGATGCCTCCGCATCCGCCAGCACCCGCGCCATTTGCGGGTCCGCATAAAGCCGCCCATCGCCGCCGGTCACTGCCGGAATCTTTTCCAGCGTCCGCGCCACCGCTCCGGCAACCAAAGCAACATCCCCGCCCGCCGCACGGATCAGATTGGCCGCGAACTGATCCTTGTCCGCAAGGAGTCCCGCAAGCAAATGGCTCGGCGTAAATTGTTGATGGTTTGCGGTCAGCGCCGCGTTTTGACCGTCTTGCAACACGCTGCGCGCCCGGTCGGTATACTGGTCCAGATTCATATCATGCCCTCTCGCTCAAGCAGGGAATAGTTCGCTCTGCCGCTTCTGCGCACAAAGCCCTCAAAATCGGGCATCCCGCTTGGCGGCAACACCCTGTTCGAGCCTGATGTGGGGACCGTCAAACCCGCGCGCAAGAGCGCTAGACCAATTTCCAGACAGATGCGCTGATCTAGCTGAGCGCCCCGCAGAACCGTTTGATCCGCTTACACGCCTCGCTCAGCGCCTCAGTCGATGTCGCATAAGACACCCGAAACGCAGGCGACAGTCCGAACGCTTCGCCAAATACCGCCGCGACCTGTTCTTCCTCCAGCAGCGCGGCGCAGAAATCCTTGTCCGACCCGATCAGTTTGCCCGCAGGCGAGGTCTTGCCAATCGTGCCAGCAATGTTCGGATAGACGTAAAACGCCCCTTCAGGCGTCGCACAGGAAATCCCGTCAGCCCCGTTCAGCTCGGCGACCACCATATCCCGCCGCGCCTTGAACGCCGCGTTGCGCTCGGCTAGAAAATCATGCGATCCGTTCAGCGCCGCCACAGCCGCCCATTGCGAGATAGAACACGGGTTGGACGTAGACTGGCTCATCACTTTGCGCATCGTTGCAATTAGATTTTGCGGTCCCGCCGCATAGCCAATCCGCCAGCCCGTCATCGCATAGGCTTTGGACACGCCGTTCATCGTCAGTGTCCGCTCATAAAGCCCGGGCTCGACTTGCGCGATGGTCCAATACTCGAACCCGTCATAGACCAGATGCTCATACATATCATCGGTCAGCACAAACACTTGCGGATACCGGAGCAACACGTCCGCCAGCGCCCGCAGCTCGGCCTTCGTATACGCCGCCCCTGTCGGATTGGACGGCGAGTTCAGCACC
>CALLCD010000256.1 GCA_938049795.1 uncultured Hyphomonadaceae bacterium
AATCAGCATTTTCATCACCTCGTTCGCGCCGCCATAAATCCGCTGCACGCGCGCATCGGCATACATTTGCGCAATCGGATACTCGTCCATATAGCCCCAGCCGCCAAACAATTGCAGACACTCATCAATGATCTTGCACTGAAGATCAGAGACCCAATATTTCGACATGCTGGCCGTCGCCGCATCGAGTTCACCCTTGAGCAAAAGTTCCGTACAATGATCCATAAACACTTTCGCCACGGTCGCTTCGGTCTTCGCCTCGGCCAGTTTGAACTGCGTGTTCTGGAAATCCATAATCGTGCCACCAAACGCTTTGCGCTGTTTGACATAGGCCACCGTCTCGGCAATCGCCCGTTCGATCATGCCGATCCCTTGCAAGCCGATAATGTGCCGCTCCTGGGGAAGCTGCTGCATCAACTGGACAAAGCCCTGGCCCTCTTCCGCCCCCAACAATGCGCTTGCAGGCACTTTGACATCGTTAAAGAACAGTTCGGACGTATCGGCCGCATGCTGACCAATTTTCTCAAGGTTACGCCCCCGCTCGAACCCATCCACTTCTTCTGTCTCGACCACAAGGATCGAAATCCCCTTGGCGCCCTTGCTCGTGTCCGTCTTCGCGCAGACCAGAATAAGGTCCGCCGTCTGACCATTGGTAATAAATGTCTTCGACCCGTTGATGACATAGCCATTGCCATCTTTTTTCGCCGTGGTCTTGATGTTCTGCAAGTCCGATCCGGTGCCCGGCTCGGTCATCGCAATCGCGCAGACCAGTTCGCCCGTGGCCAGTTTCGGCAACCAGCGTTGCTTTTGCTCCTCTGAGCCATAATGCAAAATATAGGGCGCAACGATGGCGTTTTGCAGCGTGATCCCGAACCCGTCAATGCCGTGCCATTGCTGCTGCTCGATGATCACCGCTTCGTGGCGAAAGTCCCCGCCCGCGCCGCCATATTCCTCTGGCATCGACGCACAGAGCAGCCCCGCCGCGCCCGCCTTGGTCCAAATCTCGCGCGGCACAATCCCCGCCTTGCGCCAGTCCTCGACATGCGGCTTGCACTCACGTTCGAAGAACTGCCCCGCAGCGTCGGAAAAAATCGAAATCTCGTCATCCGCGCGCCAGGGCGATGGCGGAACATTGAGCGGGCTTTGCAACATAATTTATCAGTCCTCGGAAGTTTTAAATTCAGCTAGAAGCGGTCAGCCGCCAGTTCCATCATACTGCCCGCGCCCGTTTTGAGCTTGGCCAAATGCGAGGCGCTTTCAGGCAGCACACGTTCCATATAATAACGCGCGGTGACCAGCTTATCGGCATAATACGGATCATCCGCCCCTTGGCCGGTTTTCTCCAGCGCCACTTTCGCCATCCGCACCCACATATAGGCAAGCGCCGTCAGCCCGAACAATTGCAAATAATCCATCGAGGCCGCGCCCGCATTGTTAAAGTCCGACATGCCGTTCTGCATCAGCCATGTTGTCCCGTCCTGCAATTGCGCTTTGGCCTCGGTCAATTGAGCCACCATTTCGGCCAGCGCTTCATTGTCCGCATTGTCGCCAATAAAATCGTCGATCTCTGCAAAGAAGGAAAAGATCGCCCGTCCGCCATTGGCCGCCAGCTTCCGCCCGACCAGATCAAGCGCCTGCACGCCATTGGTGCCTTCATAGATCAGCGCAATCCGTACATCGCGGACAAACTGCTCCATGCCCCATTCCTTGGTAAAGCCCGACCCGCCATGCAATTGCATACCGTCATTACAGGCCTTAAGCCCGCGATCGGTCAGGAAGGCTTTGAGCACCGGCGTCATCAGCGCCATATAGTCTTTCGCCTTCTCGCGCACCGCCTCATCCGGAGACTTCTCCTGCAAATCGCCATGCAGCGCGACCCAATAGAGAAACGCCCGTCCACCTTCGATAAAGGCGCGGCTATCCATCAGCATACGGCGCACATCGGGGTGGACAATTATCGGGTCCGCCGGCCCATCGGGATTTTTTGGCCCCGTCAGCGAGCGCCCTTGCAGCCGGTCGCGCGCAAAATCAGCCGCGTTCTGATAGGCAATCTCCGCTTGGGCGAGCCCTTGCAAGCCAACGCCGAGCCGCGCTTCGTTCATCATGACGAACATGGTGCGCATGCCCTTGTTTTCCTCGCCCACGAGCCAGCCCGTCGCGCCGTCATAATTCATCACGCAGGTCGCATTGCCATGAATGCCCATCTTCTCTTCAAGCCCGCCGCATCCGCACTCATTGCGCGCGCCAAGCGAGCCATCTTCATTGACGATATATTTCGGCACCACAAACAGCGACACACCCTTGATCGTGTCCGGTGCACCTTCGATTTTCGCCAGCACGAGGTGGATAATGTTCTCGGTCAGGTCCTGCTCGCCGCCGGAAATCCAAATTTTCTGACCTGTGATCTTGTAGGAGCCATCGGCTTGCGGGACGGCCTTGGTCTTCATCATGCCAAGATCGGTGCCGCAATGGGGCTCGGTCAAATTCATTGTCCCCGCCCAAATGCCGGCGGCCATGTTCGGCCCATATTTGGCTTTCTGCTCGTCCGAGCCGCCTTCCATCAGCGCCTCATAGGCCCCGCGCGTCAGCCCGGGATACATGCCAAACGCCATATTCGACGATGACATCATCTCGTTAAACGCCGTGCCCAGAACATAAGGCAATCCCTGACCGCCCATTTCAGGGTCCGCGCCAAGCAATGGCCAGCCGCCTTCGATGAAAGACGTATAAGCCTCTTTGAAACCATCGGGCGTTTTCACACTGCCATCGCTCGCGCGCACACAGCCCTGACTGTCGCCAACCATGTTCAGCGGATGGGTCACTTCCTTACAGAACTTGCCCGCCTCCTCGAGGATCTGGTCGACCAGATCCGGCGTCGCATCGCCAAACCCTTCCAGATTCGAATAGGATTGCAGGGACAAAAGCTCATGCAGGACAAACTGCATATCACGCACTGGCGCATCATAACGTGGCATATCGGATTCCTATCTCGCTTATATTTTGTATTTTGGGGCCGTGGCAGTTGGTCTGGCCTCATCGGTCAGGCCCAATTGACAGGGCACCTTGTCTTAGTCCTGATCTTCAAGCTGGGCGCGCGCAACGGCATCATAGGCGCGCACATCCTGGCTGACCTCTTCGCCCGGAAGCGTACTGCCAAGCTGTTCTTCAGCCCAAATAATACCTTTGTGAAGCTCGGTCAGCGCGGTTTCAATGTCCTCGCGCTGGCTTTCAAGCTCGACCACTTGTTTGCGGAACTTGTCGAGCGTTGTGCGCAATTGTACGCGCTGATCGCCCAATTTATACAGATCAAGAATTTCGCGAATGTCCGCCAGCGGCAGCCCGACCCGTTTGCCGCGCACAATCAGGATCAACCGCGCGCGATCCCGGTTCGAATAAACCCGCGTCATGCCATCGCGTGCCGGATGCAGCAGATCCTTGTCTTCATAGAACCGCAAGGCCCGTGCTGTGACCCCGAACTCACGCGCCAGTTCGGAAATCGAATAAGTGCGGGAGTCTGCAGCTGAAACGGAAGGCGAAGCGGGTTTTTGTCGGTGATCTGTCATAAATCGCTTCTACATCAACTTTACGTGAACGTCAACGTCAACACCAGCGCAATCGCGCGCCGCCTCCGTTCGCGGCACCGGCACACGCCCAAGGCCCGTGAATTGCCCCCTATTGCACAATGCAAGAGACCAAGTGTGACCAGAACTGCCGAAAAAATTTACCTTTAACCCTGTCTTAACAGAAAACCCGCCATGTTCGGCGTGCAATTAACTTTTTCACGTATCGACCTACGTGGCTTTTCAAGGGAGGGCAGCATGTCTCAGACAGGCCCATGGAGCGTAAAAGGTATAGATAACAGGGCGCTCGAAGCGGCCCGCGAGGCCGCTCGCGAAGAAGGCACGACCTTGGGTGCCTATCTGAACCGCTTGATTCTGCAGGATGACCCCGAAGCCGCAGGACACGCGCCGCGCCAAACCGCGCAGGCGTCTTTCGCGCAGAATGATCCGGTCGACGACCTCACCAGCCGGTCTCAAGCCTCCTACACTCCCGAGCCAACCCGCCGTGCGCCCCCTGCCGACGAGCCGAGCAATGCTGCACTTGATCGTCTGACCCGCCGCATCGAATCGGCCGAAGCCCGCTCGACCCTTGCCATTACAGGCATCGACCAATCAGTTGTCGGCCTGCTCTCGCGTCTCGAAAACGCCGAGCACAATCAGCAAGCGCTTGGCAACCATTGGGACACGGTGCTGGGCGATGTCCAGAAAACCTATGAAGTGATCAACAGCAAGATCACCTCGATCGAAAATGACAATGCGCCAAAACGCAATCAGGCCGCTCTGCAGGCGCTCGAAGAAGCCCTCGGCAAGCTCGCCTCGCATGTCTATGAAGAGAACGAACTGGTCAGCGAAGAATCCACCGCGATCAAAATGCGCCTCGAATCCGGCCTCGGCGAGCTCACCGCCCGCATGGACAATGTGGACGAAAGCGTTGAGCGGCGTCTGCAAGAAGCATCTGAAACCGTCACCAAAGCCGTCGCCGACAGCCAGATGCGCGTCGAAGGCACAAACCGCCACCTCGCCGAACGCTTCAGCCAGCTTGAAGTCGGCCTCCACAATGAACTGACCGCCGCCAACAGTGCCTCCGAAACGTTGGGCCAGTCGCTCGCCGACCAGCAAGAGAGCATCAGCGCCATCCAGGACCGGCTCAATCGCGCCGAAGCGGCCACAAATGACGCGCTCGAACACCTCAAATCCACATTCAGCAGCCTCGACGACCGGCTCGAAGACATTTCAGGAACCACAAGTCCCGAGATTGCCGGCGTTGCCGAAGACATCCGCCAGCAACTCGACAGCAAATTCGACAGCAAATTCGACACGCTGGCCGACGATATGCGGTCGCTGATCGCCTCGACACGCGCCGAAATGGCATCCGCAATCGAAGTCGCCACCCGCTCGGTCGACAGTGAACTCGTCGCCCGTCTTGAAGACACGATCAGCGCGATGGGCGCGCGTCTCGATGCCAGCGAAGACATGCAGGCGCAGACGATGGAAATGGTCGGCGACACTGTCACCCGTATCACGGAAAGCGTCGATCAGCGCCTCGTTGCCGGGCAGAACCAGCAAAACCGCGACATCGAACAGATCGGCGCGCAAGTCACCCGCGTCTCCGAAAGCATTGACCGGCGCTTCTCCGAGATCAATCTCGACGACCAAGTCGTCGCCGCCACAGAATTGCGCGAAGACATGGTCCGCTTCACCAATTCCATGGATGCCCGCTTCGAGCAGATCGAATCTATGGACACGGGCTCTGTTGACCGCATTGCCAGCGAAGTCGAGCAGCTTGCCGACAAGCTCGACGCGCGCGTACAGGAAAGCGAGCAGCGCTCTGCCTCGGCCATCGAGCAGGTTGGCGAACAGGTTGCCAGCGTCGCCGAGCGTCTTGAGCATCGTCAGGCACAAGCCCTACAGGAGTTTTCCAAGAAACTCGATGCCCGCACAGAGAGCCACGAAGCCCGCCTGTCGAGCGCCCTGTCGAATGTCTCCGATCGTCTTGAGCGCATTCAGGAACAGTCAATCACTACAATCTCCCCCGTACAGCAGGCCATCGCCGCGCTCGCCCAGCGTATCGAAGCCATCGAGGATTTCTCCGCGCCGCCTTATATCGAGCGCGATGGCACCCCCGATGTCCCGCAAATGGTGTCGCCCGTCAAAATTGATACAAGCATCGAAGATAGTTCTGCGGCTGTTGCAAGCCCCGCCGCTGCATCCTCGGGATTTGTCGCCGATATCCTCGAAGCCACTGATGCCAGCGAGCCGTTCGAAGCGGGCTATAAGAACTGGTCGGACAGCCCAGCCGATCTGCTCGATGAGCAGGACACACAAAAGGCTGAAGCCACAGGGTCTGAAGACGAACATAACTATTTTGCAGAGCTGCCGCCTCCAGTGGAGGCCGACCAGTCCATTTTCAACGCGTCCAACGAGGCCCGTGATAGCGACATATTCGAAGACGAGCCAACGCTCGCCAGCGACATAGAAGTGGACAAAGTTGAAGCTTTCGATGCCGCAGCTAGTCCCTATATGGACGATCTGACAGCGTCCGTCGAAGAGACACCGGCCAAGTCACCCGATACGGACTTTCTGGCGCAGGCCCGCACGGCCGCACTGTCTGCCGCAGCGGCGAATACGTCAACTCAGCGCCCATCAAAGTCCAGACCCCAACCAAGTGAAAAGAAATCTGGCGGGAACGGACGTGTGCTTGTCGCCGGTATCGGCTTGCTGGCTGTCGCTGGCACCGCCGGATACATGGTGATGAACAAGGATAGCGCCCCTGAAGCGGTCAATCTCGCAGGCCAGACACCGGTTCTCCCTGCAAACACGGCGTCGGCCGCCGCCATTCCTGCAGCGCTCCCGGAGCCCGCACCGGAATCAGTTCAACAGACATCGGCGCAGCAGGCCTCTGTGCCAAGCCAATTGGTAGAGAGCGAGTTCCCGGAAGCGTCCTCGGCAACCACCGTCACGCCTGCGCCCGAAACACGCGCAGCGGCCCCCGTACCCGCAAGCCTCCCGACACCTCTGCAAACTGAAAGCAACGCCGAGAATCCGGCCCAGCTCAGCGCTCTGACAGTGCCAACCATTTCGCCAGTTCCCTCGCTCTCAGAAGCGGCAAGCTCCGGAAATGCTATCGCCCAGTACACGCTCGGCACGCAGAAAATTTCCGACGGTGACATCACCACCGGCATTGCCCTGCTGCGCTCGGCCGAAGCCCAGGGTCTCGCCATCGCGCAATATGAACTTGGCAATCACTATATTAGCGGCATCGGCGTCGAAAAAGACCCCAACCGCGCCATCCCGCTGTTCAAAGCTGCTGCCGAAGCGGGCAATGTCGGGGCCATGCACAATTATGCCACCCTCATCGCCGGGACCCCGGGGCGCGAGGCCGAAGCGGCCAATTGGTATCAACGCGCCGCCGAGCTTGGCCTGGTCGAAGCGCAATTCAATATTGCCACCATGTATGAGAGCGGCGACGGCGTCTCGCCAAGTCTGCACCGCGCACTCTTCTGGTACAAACTTGCCGCCGCCAGTGGCGATACCGATGCCGCCAGCGCCGTTGCAGATCTCTCCGGCTCGGACAGTGTGTCCGCCGTTGCCGTGTCCCGCGTCAAAGAAGAGGTGGCCGCATGGTCTGCCACGCAAAGAGACATCGCCGCCAATGGCCAGTTCGCCCCGAACGCCTGGGCGAGCGCCAGCCGCGAGCAGACCCTTGGCGTCCAACAAGCCCTCAACGCGCTCGACTATGATGCCGGCACTCCGGACGGCGCGATGGGCGCAACCACCCGCGCCGCCATCAAAGCCTTCCAGTCTGACACAGGCCTGTCCGCCTCCGGCCGCATCGACAATGCGCTGATTGATGCGCTGAACGATGCCGCAAAACGCGAGCGCCGCAGCCTTTAATCCAGATCAGTGGCGGCCCAAAAAAACTGCCAATCATCACGTACGGTGAGGACATATGCGGTCGCGAGCGACCCGTTGCGCGCGCTTGACTGGAACAAGAGCGGTTTTGGTTGCATAGACATATGATGACCTATCGCCACGTCCTCGCGCCCATCGCCATGTTGCAGCTCCTTGCCGCCTATCTGCCCACCGCGCTCGAGATTGCCCCCTCCATCGCCGAACGCGCCACCAAAGACGGCATCCCGCCCGAACTTCCACTTGGTCCCTTCTTTGCCATTTGGGGCGTCATCTTCCTCGCCTATATCGTCTTTGCCATTTATGCCCTGCGTCATGACACTGAACTCTCCCGCCGCTTGGCCAAACCGCTCGCGTTGGCTGGCCTTGGCACAGCGCTCTGGATGCCGCTCCAGCAGATTGTCGGCAATCCTGTCCTCGATCTTTTAGCTCTCCTTCCGATTGGCTGGGTGACATGGCTTGCCGCCTATCGCTTTGACACGATGCGTGGGCTTGGCGGCAGCGCGATCAAATGGACCGCCGATGTGCTAACGGGGCTTCTTTCGGGCTGGCTCACCGTGGCAATTGCCATCTCCGTCCCGCGCGCAGGCCGCTATCTGCTCGGTCAGGGGCCTACCGATTCGGAATGGATTTCCCTCTGGTCCGTCCTTGCCGTCGTCTCGACCGCGACATGGGTCTATAAGCGCTATATCAGCCGCACGATCTGGTATTATACCGCCGCCGCTTGGGGCCTGCTCGGCATTGTCATGAACAATTGGCTGCGCACCGATTTCGGCTATTTCCTCTGGATTACCCTCGCCTTTGGATTATGGCTCATCTATCGCCGCTGGGCCACAGGCGCGCTCGGATCAACCACCAGCTATATCGCCAAAAAGAGCCAGTAAGACTATGGAATTTACCTCCCCCGACCTGCAAGCCATCTGGGACCAATACGGCCCCTGGATTCTCGCTGGCGTCCTGAAAACCCTTGGCGCGCTGATCGTCCTCATCATCGGTCTGCGCATCGCCAAATGGCTTGGCCGTCTCGTCCGCGAAACCGCCCAGAAACAAGACGCCATCGACAACACAATTGGCAGTTTCGCAGGCTCCATCGTCCAATGGGTCGCCACCGCAGCCCTCGTCATCGCTGTTCTGCAAATCTTCGGCGTGCAAGCGACCAGTTTCGTAGCCATTCTCGGCGCGCTAACCCTCGCCATCGGTCTCTCCCTGCAAGGCGCGCTCGGCAATATCGCGTCAGGCATCATGATCATGCTGTTCCGCCCCTACAAGATTGATGACTTTATCGAGCTTGCCGGCGTCAAAGGCACCGTCCGCGACATCACCCTGTTCCAGACCGTGCTCGCCCGCGCCGACAATGTGAAAATCATGGTGCCCAACACGCAAGCCATTGGCGGCATCATCAAGAATTATTCCGGCTACCCCACCCGCCGCGTCGATACCGTTTTCTCCATCGACTATGACGATGATATGGACACCGCCCTCGGTGTCATCAAAGCCATTGTCGACGCCGAACCGCGCATCCTGCCCGCCCCCGACCCTTTCGTCCGCGTCACAGCGCTCGGCCCCTCCAGCGTCGACATCACCGTCCGCGTCTGGGTCGAAGCGGCCGACTATGCCGATGTCCTGTTCGACCTCACCAAATCCGCCAAAACCGCCCTCGACCAAGCCGGCCTCACCATCCCCTATCCCCACACCGTCATGGTGCAGAAAGACTAGGATGACCGAGCCAACCAACGCCGAACCAGCCCCCGAACAGCCCGCCAAACCGCGGCGCTGGTGGCAGATCTGGAGACCGAGCGCCCCCAAACCCAAACGCCCGCTCCTCCTGCGCCTGTTCGGCATGAGCCTATGGGGCACACTCAAACTCACCCTCCTATGCATCCTGACCGGCTTCATTGTGCTGGCCATGCAGTTCGACCCCACCGACCCCAATTTCGACACCACCGACGCCATCAGCGCCCTCCTCGCCAACGCCCTCGCCACCAGCAAATGGGCCATCACAAACTTCTGGAAACCCGCCCTCACCGGCGCATCGGTGATCGTGCCGCTCTGGATCTTGTGGCGACTCGTGACGCTGCCGTTCCGGAAGTGAGACGCATGTCTTGCAGCCGGAGGTGGTTTTGTTTGTCCTCTCCACAAGCACCCAAGGGTCCGTCTCCCCGACGCACGTTGGGGCCCACGGCAACAAGAAACCAAGGTCGACCAAAGCTCGCAAGGGCAAGCGCTCGCCGGAACCATCGCGCCAGCGGGGGACAAAAACTATGCCGCCTGCGCGATAATCTCCGCGACCGCTTCGGCATAGCGCGCCGCTTTCTTCTCTCCGACGCCGGAAATCGCTTTCATGTCCGCCGAGGTCAAAGGCCGCACCGAGGCAATCGCGGCCAGCGTCTTGTCGTGGAAAATCACATAGGGCGGCACGCCTTGCGCCTTGGCCGTCTCGAGCCGCCAGCTGCGCAGCGCTTCGTAGATGATCTGATCTTCCGCCGACAATTCGACCGGCGCCGCCTTCGCCTTGCCGCCGTCCCGCGCCCGCTTGCTCTCGCGTCTCTGCGCCGGATCAGCCCGCAACATCACCGCTTCCTCACCGCGAAACAAAGCCCGCGCGCGCTCCGCATCCGGCACCACGAGCACAGGCCGCATCGGCTCACCGCCCTCGGCCAGAAGCCCCGAGAACAACAGCTCGTCAAACACCGCATTCCAGCCCGGTTTTGGCAATTCCGCCCCGATGCCATAGGTCGAGAGCGCCGCCATGTCCTGATCGAACCCGTCTTTCGCCTCGCCGCGCAAATGGATGATCAGCCGCCCGCGCCCCACTTTCTGCCCGGTCCTGAGCACCGCCGACACCGCCATTTGCGCCAGTTTCGTCGCGTCAAAACTCGTCCCCGCCTCGCGCTTGCAACTGTCGCACACCCCGCACGGCTCCACCCCCGTCTCACCAAAATACGCCCTCACCGTGCCGCGTCGACAAGACCCGCCATTGAAAAACGCAAACAATTGCCGCGTCTTGTTGAGCTGGACCTGTTTGACCTCTTCGGCCGCATCGCTCTCATAGGTCCAGGCCAGCGAGCGCGCCATGTCCGACGGCCCGAACAATGCCACCCCCTCGGCCGGTTCGCCGTCGCGGCCTGCGCGGCCAACTTCCTGCCAATAAGCCTCAATCGTCTTCGGCGGATCAGCATGGATCACAAACCGCACATCGGGCTTGTCCACTCCCATGCCAAAGGCCACCGTCGCGCACATCACCAGCCCATCTTCGAGCAAAAACCGCCGCTGGCGCTCCGAGCGCACATCCGCATCCAGCCCCGCATGATAGGCGAGCGCCGCAATGCCCCGCCGCTCCAGCGCCTCAGCCAATTGCTCGGTCGCCTTGCGTGTGGCCGCATAGACGATCCCCGAATTGCCTTGATGGGTCTTGACCAGCGACACCACGCGGTCGGTCCGGTTGCCGCCTTTGGGTTCAGCGGCCAGCGTCAAGTTTGGCCGGTCAAAACTTGCGACATGGATCGCCGGATCATCGAGCCGGAGCTGGGCGAGAATATCGTCCCGTGTCCGCGCATCCGCGGTCGCCGTCACCGCCAGCCACGGCACGCCTTCGAACATCTCCCGCAAAGTCCCAAGCGCGCGATAATCGGGCCGGAAATCATGCCCCCACTGGCTGACACAGTGCGCCTCGTCCACTGCAATCAGCGAGACTTTCAGCCCCGCCAACCGCCGCGCCAGCCCCGTCCCCAAAGCTTCTGGCGAGACATAAAGCATATCCATCTCGCCACGTTCTGCTGCGGCAAGCGCGGCCTGTTTGGCCTCGAAATCGAGACTCGAATCCAGCCGTTCGGCCCGCACGCCCAGTTCTTTGAGCGCATCAACCTGATCGGCCATCAGCGCAATCAACGGCGAGACGACAATCCCGCAGCCCTCGCGCAGCATGGCCGGTATCTGATAACACAGGCTTTTCCCGCCGCCCGTCGGCAAAACAGCCAGCCCGTCCCGTCCGGCCAATGTGTCGGCAATGACATCGGCCTGCGCCCCGCGAAACGCATCATAACCGTAAATCCGCTGAAGCATTTCAATCGCGGGCGCAAGATCGGGAGATTGTGTGTCGGACATAGGCGAGACCGTGCTGCGAGTCGGCATGCAGAGAAAGCCCGCACGCGACGACATAACACCATAATCAGCGCGGCAAATCACCCAGAGCGTCCAGCAAAACCTCCGCCCCGACCTCGGAGAGATGGCTCGCATCGAAAAACAGCGGCCCGTCCGCCGTCTCCGCCAGACACACATCCTGCGGACAAAACACCGGCACCGGATCATGCAGCACCACCGCGCCCCGCTCTGCTGCCGCCTGCATCACGGCAAGATAAGGCGCCCGCACCGCCTCATGCTCGGCCCGCGTCAGCCAGTTCGGTGCACCCAGCCACGGAAACTTACGCCCCCGCAACAAAGCCTGCGGCACATCAAAATCATGCGTCGGAACATCAAGCAGAATATGTAGCTCGGTCGCCTCCGAGACCTCCGCAACGAAGCCGTCGAACATCTCGCCAAACTCTGCCAGCCCCGTTGGCGTCTCTCCGCCATAAATGTCCCAATGCCCGACCAGAACTGTCCGCTTAATCCGTCCGGTCGCCAAGATGTCACGCACGAGCGCCATTATCTTGTTGCATTGGCGCAGCGTCTGCTCGCCTCGAAATCCCCAGTTGAGACCGGGCACGGGAGGACACGCCGCCAGCGCAACAAACAGCCCGTTCGATCCGGCGTCCCGCGCTCGCAGCCCAATGGCCCCATCAATCGCGCCCAGATGGCTGTCCCCGATATAAAGAAAGTCCGGTTCATCATTGCCCAGCCAGCACACGGACACCTCAGGCATAGCTTCCGCCGCGCTGGCCGGAAGATCGAACACCCGCACGAGCCGGTCGAGCCCCTCCCTGCAAGTCGTGCCAGACACCCGATCATCGGGCCCTGCCGCTGCGATCACGCCAATGTCCGCCGGAAACCTGTCCGCAAATCCGTCCTGCGCATGAAACTGCAAGCCCGTCAGAGCGAAGAGCGCGGTCACTGCGCCAAATGTGCCCAGCAGCCGCCCGCGCCCGACCAGCATTCGCCCCCGCCGCACCGGCTCCTCGATATAGCGCCAGGCCAGCCATGCCGCGCCCACCGAGACCAGCACCACGCCTCCAATCGCCCCGTCCGAGCTTCTCGGAAACAAAATGCCGAATGCCTGAAGCAGCGGCCAATGCCACAGATAGAGCGCATAGGAGATCAGCCCTAACCCGACCAACCAACGCGCCGAAAGCCCTCGCCACGGACACGCAATACACAAGACCGCCGCCGCCACTGGCAACACGGCCCCGACACTTGGCCACCACACCTGATGCGGCATCAGCCCTGCGATCAGCACCAGCAGGACCAGCCCCGCCACACCAAGCCAGGGCCGCCATGTCACCTCCGCCCAATCTGCGCCCATCCCCCGCGCCAACCCAACCCAAAGCAAAGCCCCGCTCGCCAATTGCCAGACCCGCAAATGCGTCGCGAAAAAGCCGCTCGGGTCCGCCGGCAAAGCCAGCATCGCGCCAAAGGACAGCGTCCAGATCAGCCCCAGCCCCCAAAGCAGATACCGCTCCGAGCGCGCGAGCCACACCAACACCAGCGGATAGACCAGATAAAACTGCTCCTCGACCGCCAGCGACCAGCTGTGCAAGAGAAAATTCTGCGCCAGCCCGTCATTGAAATAGTCCGTGGTCAGCGCAAAATACCAATTCGACCCAAACCCGATTGTCGCCAGCGCCGTGCGCCCGAGATCAGCCAGCGCGTCCGGCTCAAGCAGTATCCAGCCAAGCCCCAGCGTTACCACCATCACGAGCGCCAGACTTGGCCAAAGCCGCCGGATCCGCCGCAGCAGAAACCCGCCAAAATGAAATCGCCCGTCCGCCTCTTCGGCCAGGATCAGCCGCGTGATCAAAAAGCCGGAAATCACAAAGAAAACATCGACCCCGACAAAGCCCCCCGGCGCCAGATCCGGCCACGCATGATAAAGCACAACCAGCAGCACAGACACGCCGCGCAGCCCATCCACATGCCGCAAATACCCTGTCTTGGCCGCCCCCGTTCCCACGTCACTCATGCAGGCACACAAATCCCGCTCATCGCCTCGACGAGGAACATGTGCCGCCGCGCCACTGCCTCCGCATCCTTGCTATAGCCGCCGCCCAGCACGCCGCACACCGGCACGTTCGCGCCCGCGCAAAACTCCGCCACCAGCCGGTCCCGCGCCGCCAGTCCGCCATCGCTCAGCGCCAAATGCCCAAGCCGGTCATCCATGTGCGGATCAACTCCCGCATTGTAGAAAACAAAATCGGGCGTCGCGAGCTCAAACCCTTGCGTCAACACCTGCCTGAGCGTCGTCAGATAAACCCCATCCTCCGCGCCGCGCGGCAATCCGACATCCAGATCAGAGGGTGGTTTTTCGGTCGGCCAATTGTCCTCGCAATGCATCGACAGGGTGAACACATCCCCGCGTCCGGCAAAAATCCGCGCCGTGCCATCGCCATGATGGACATCAAGATCGACAATTAGAACCCGCTTGACCTGACCGCCCGCCAGCAATTGCTCGGCGGCCACCGCCACATCATTGAACACGCAAAACCCCGCCCCGCCATTGGCGTCCGCATGATGGCTCCCGCCCGCCAGATTCACCGCCGCACCCGCCTCCAGCGCAAACCGCGCCGCATAGCACGTCCCGCCGACCGCCGCGCGCGAGCGAGCCGCGATCTCCGGCGTAATCTCAAACCCGATCCGCCGCGCCGCCTTCCGCTCCAGCGAGCCATCGAAAATCGCCGCCACATAATCGCGCCCATGCACCGTCTCGAGCGCACCAAACCCCGCAGGCTCGGGCACCAGCAACATATGCCCCGCCCGCCGCGCCATCTGCGCCACAAGCGTATATTTGCGCATCGGAAAGCGGTGCGCATCGGCAACGCTGACAGCGTCATAATCAGGATGATGGACAAGCGGCAGAGGCATCAGGACAGACCAGAAAAACAGATCGCCACCATGCCTGCGCTGCTACAGAAAATCAAACTTGCGTCGCGCCGCGTTTAAGCTATTTTCCGCACCGTCACCGCAAAGGATCCCCATATGCCGCGTTCCGGTTCCGCTCTTGTCCTGCTGCTCGGCCTTCTCGTGGTCCTGCTCGGCACACCCATGCTGCCCGCCCATGCGCAAAATGTCGGCGGCGTCTTCGGCCCCGATGTCACACCCGACAGCAAAGCCATCGAGTTCCGCACAGCCATTGCCCCGCGCTCGGATGGCCGCCCCGTGCGCACCACAAGCCGGCTCCACTATCAGCAGACCGTCACCGACAATCTCCGCCTGCGCGCCGTCGTTCAGGGCGCCGACACAAACACATCCGGCTTCGATTTCGACCTCGTCCAGTTCGAAGCCCAATACCAGTTCCTCGAAGACGAGCGCGATGGCTTTGACAGCGCCGTCCGCGTGGACCTACTCATTGGCGACAATCGCCCCGATCTTGTCAGCTTCAACTGGACCAATGATGTCCCGCTCAATGATCGCTGGGCCTTGCGTGGTCTCGTTCTGGCGCAAGTCCAGTTCGGTGACAATCGCGGCGACGGCCTGTTCCTGCAAACCCGCTCCAGCCTGCGCTACAAGGTCAACAACACCTATAATCTCCAGGTTCAGGTCTTCAACAATTACGGCTCAACCGATGATTTTCCCGCTTTTCGCGACCAGAACCACGCCATCGGCCCAGCCGCCGCGATCAAGCTCGATCATGGCTGGGCCATCGAAGCGAGTCTCTTGTTTGGCCTCACCAACGCCACCTCTGACACTGACTTCCGCATCTTCCTTGCCAAGAACTTCTAGCGGCTTGAGAGCTGCGCCCGCGCGGCCTGCAATAAGACATCATCCCCGTCGCCAAAATCCGCGCTCTGACGCGGGCTCGGCTCCCAATCCTGACGCGGTGTCCCGTCAGTATGGCTCAAACCATAAGCGGGATACCGCAGCCGCAAACCGCTCAGCTTCAGCTCCAAGTCCTCGATACCGCCCGCAAGCCCGGCCATCTTGTCGCCCATAATCAAGGCACGATCCATGCCGTCAAAGCCCACGGCCAGCCCCTCGCCCATGCTGCCCGTCCAACGCCCAACGAGCACAATCAGCGGCTTGTCATAATTATGATGGCTGACCGGATCGACGTGGCGCAGATACGGCTTCTGGTGCACTGGCACGACCAGCTGATAGCCCTGCCGCTCCTGAATAAAATGCCCGAGAATCGGTTCGGCCACATCGGTATTCCCGCCGCCGGGCGTGTCCCGCAAATCGAGAATCAGCGCCTCCGTCTCCGCCAGCGCCGCCATCGTCCCGTCAAAAGCCTCCACCGTTTCGCTGTCGCCCAGACTGTCATGCAGCCGGACATAGCCGATGTTCCCGCGCAAAATCCGGTAGCGCAGCGACGCCCCTTGCGAGGCCGGTTCCGGATCGCCAAGCCCGAAAGACAGCACCTGTCCGCCCCGCGCAATCTCGATCTCCCTCGGCGCGCCGCGATCCCCCGCCAGCGCCGCGTTCAGCGCCCATGATTTGCGCGCATCCGGCAAATGCGCCTGGCCCGTATGCACCCGTGTCATCAGCAAAGCGTCCGGCTCCAGACCATTAAACCGGACCAGCCGGTCGCCTAGTTCCAGCCCGCCCACCGCCGCGCCGCTGAGCGGTCTCAAAGCGGTCAGCACATAGCCGTCCGCCTCCGCCTCAAACCACATATCCGCGCCCGAGGGCACCAATCGCGGCGAGGTCGCAGAATTGCTGCTCAGCGAGACATGCGGATCATAAAGATCATCGGTCAGCTGTTCCAAAACAGCCAGAACCTCGCCCGGCGCAGCGTTCAGCTTCATCGCCGCCAGCGCCCCCGCGCACGCCTCATCCCACGCCGTCGCCCGGTCCCCGAAATAGGCATGCCGCTCCGGCATCGCCTCACAAACCGCCCGCACATCAGGCCGATAGTCGGCATCCTCCGGCAGACTACATCCCGCAACCACCAGCAACCCCGCCCAAGCCCCCACGGCAAATATCCGTAACCCCATGAATCACATTCCCTATAAGATCTCGCCTCCCCCTAAGCCCAAAACCCTACGAAAGTCCTATGAAACCTGTAGAAAACTGAAGCCAACCCACCCCACATTGCAAATCCGCAAAATTGAGCAGAGCGACTGACCACAACCGCCAAGCCCTCACCCCCTAGACTTCCCCGCCTGTGTGCCCCATATGTTCACGTATGCCAAAGTCCGTTTCCGAAGCTCCCGCCAAGTTCGATATGTCCGGTGCCGCGCAGGATGCTGCCGGAGCCTTGCCGTCGGCCAACTGGACGCCCCACCGGCCCGACCGCAACTGGGTTGGCCTCGACGCCAGCGCGCCGTTTAAAGTCGCGTCTGACTACGAGCCCTCCGGCGATCAGGTCACCGCGATCCCCGAGCTCGTCGAAGGCATTCAGGCCGGCGAGCGCGACCAGGTTCTGCTCGGCGCAACGGGTACGGGCAAGACCTTCACCATGGCGAAAATCATCGAAGCAGCCCAGCGCCCCGCCCTGATCCTCGCCCACAACAAGACGCTCGCCGCCCAGCTTTATGGCGAGTTCAAATCTTTTTTCCCCAATAATGCGGTCGAATATTTCGTCTCCTATTACGATTACTACCAGCCCGAAGCCTATGTTCCGCGTGCAGATCTCTTCATCGAGAAAGAGAGCACAATCAACGAAGCCATCGACCGGATGCGCCACTCGGCCACCCGCGCCATTCTCGAGCGTGAGGATGTCATCATCGTTGCGTCGGTGTCCTGCATTTACGGCATCGGCTCGGTCGAGACTTACACTGCGATGACGCTCAAACTCGAAACCGGCCAGCAGATCGATCCGCGCGAGGTCGCCGCCAAACTCGTTGCCCTGCAATACACCCGCAATGATGTCGCCTTTGGCCGCGGCACGTTCCGCATGCAGGGCGATGTCATCGACATTTTCCCCGCCCACTATGAAGACCGCGCCTGGCGGCTTTCCTTCTTTGGTGACGACCTCGAAAGCATTGTCGAATTTGATCCGCTCACGGGCAAAAAGTCCGGCCCGCTGCCCGCCATCAAAGTCTACGCCAATTCCCACTATGTCACCCCGCGCCCGACGCTCAATCAGGCCATATCCTCAATCAAGAAAGAGCTCACCGAGACGGTCAAACATTTCGAGGCGAACAATAAACTGCTCGAAGCCCAGCGCATCCAGCAGCGCTGCACCTTCGACATCGAGATGATGACCGCGACCGGCGCCTGCAATGGCATCGAGAATTATTCGCGCTATCTGACCGGCCGCAAGCCCGGCGAGCCGCCGCCCACCCTGTTCGAGTATCTGCCCGAAAACGCGCTCCTGTTCGTAGACGAGAGTCACCAAACCGTGCCCCAGCTTGGCGCCATGTACAAAGGCGACTTCAGCCGCAAGCACACCCTGTCCGAATACGGGTTCCGCCTGCCGAGCTGTAAGGACAACCGCCCGCTCAAATTCGAGGAATGGCGCGCCATGCGGCCCCAGACCGTCCACGTCTCGGCCACGCCCGGCAAGTGGGAGCTCGAGCAGACCGGCGGCGTGTTCACCGAACAGGTCATCCGCCCGACCGGCCTCATCGACCCGCCCGTGGAGGTCCGCCCTGTCGCGGCCGATGGGGCAAATCAGGTCGATGATGTCATCGCAGAGGTCAAAGCCGTCGCCGCCAAGGGGATGCGGTCGCTTGTCACCACACTGACGAAAAAAATGTCCGAAGACCTCACCGAATATATGAACGAGCAGGGCGTCCGCGTGCGCTATATGCATTCGGACATCGACACGGTGGAGCGGATCGAGATCATCCGCGATTTGCGGCTTGGCGTGTTCGATGTTCTGGTCGGCATCAACCTCTTGCGCGAGGGGCTCGATATTCCCGAATGCGGCTTTGTCGGCATTCTCGATGCAGACAAGGAAGGTTTTCTGCGTTCGGAAACGGCGCTTGTGCAGACGATTGGCCGCGCGGCGCGAAACTCCGAAGCGCGCGTTATTCTTTATGCGGACCGTATCACCGGCTCGATGGAACGCGCCATGGAAGAGACATCGAGACGCCGCGAAAAGCAGATCGCCCATAATGAAGAACACGGCATCACGCCCAAAACCATTGTCCGCGAAGTGGCCGACATCCTCTCCGATCTCGGCGAACGCCCGGGCACAGCCGCCAAATCCAAACGCACCCGCCGCGGCGACAAGAAACGCGTGGCCGAAGACCAGGCCGCTTTCGCTGGCGAGACCGGCCACAATCTCAAAACCGTCATCGCCGACATGGAAAAAGCCATGCGCGAAGCCGCCGCCGACCTCGAATTCGAAGAAGCCGCCCGCCTCCGCGACGAGCTCAAACGCCTCCGCGAGCAAGAGCTGGGACTGTGACGCAACGAGAGAAAAAGCAAAAACGCCTGATCATTCTCGGCCTGGGGCTCACCTTCACCCTCCTCGTCCTCGGCGGCGCATGGCTCTGGATGGACCGCGAGAACATGGCTTGGCGCGCGGACGACGCAAAATTTGCCAAATATCGCGAGCTCTACGCCACATGGGACAAGACCTGCCCGGACGGCCTCGACACAAATCCCAACTTGCGCGCCGGCCTCGCCCTCGCCCAACCCGACGCCCTGCTCTGCCGGTTCGAGCAAGTCTCAGGCGCCGAAGACTGGCCAGACGGCGCGCTCGAACATCGCATCGCCATCGCCAGCCTTGCGGCCAAGCTCTATGTGGCAACCCATGACGATAAATGGCTCACCCACCGCCCCTGCACAGACCCGTTACCGTTCGACCGGACCCGAGACTATGCCTCGGATGTGAACGAGGACTTGTTTCCAGCATTTAATCGTCAGGGACAACTCCAGCAACTGCCCTATATCTTCGTGAGCATCCCTCACGAATTTTTTGACTGCAACATTACGGACGAATACATTCGAAATAGGGATTATGTATACCAATAGAGCAATGACGTTCAGGAACAGGCATGCTGGCGCTTCTGATCGGAAAACTGCTGCAATACGCGTTCCTTCTGCTGGATATCCCGTTCATTCGCCGCAATGCGATTGTCCATATTCCTCAGCTGCTCTTCGGCCACCGCGAGGCTCCGCTCCAGAACCTGCAAATCCCGCCGCAAATTCGTCAACCGCGAAAGGCAATCAGCCACGCGTAAGCCATTAACTGCGTCTGAGCCGGTCGAGCGGCGTCCAGACCGCAGACCGATACTGCAACTCAAAACTTCGGCGCGGGTCTGAATTATATTCCGTTCAATCTCATCGCGCGTATGCTGCATGTTCAAACGTCTATCTGCCAAAATGCGCCGATTTTCGACCGCTTGATTTAGCTCCTGCGCAACCCTGAACGATCCATTTCGTATCCGCGAACATACATTCGCATTCTCTTGAGCCATCTCAATCTCCATTGTTGATGTCCACGTACCTTACGCAGCACACCAACCTAGTTGGATAACCACCTCTTCCCCCGCTCCCCCATCCCCGCTAAGCTCACACCCAGAAGGGGAAAACACAATGGACATAAGCAAACGCGCGCTGTGTATTCTCCTGTGCCTTGCCGCCTGCTCGCCCGTAGGGGACGATCCTGAAACCTTCGGCGAGGTTGCCCCGCGCTTCACCCGCGCATTGCAAGCCTACAAGACTTGGGACAAAT
>CALLCD010000257.1 GCA_938049795.1 uncultured Hyphomonadaceae bacterium
CGTTGTTATGCCCGCGACAACCGTCCCGTCCGTCTGCGCATCGCCAAAGTCGCGCGGGATAATGGTTTCGACAATCGAGCAGGAGAAGCCGTCATTTTGCGCGCCAATTGCGGCCTGTCCGACCAGCACTGAAGAGCCATCCAAGGTGCTGAACTGGTAGAGGCGTCCATTGGCGTTCTGGATGCCGTAGACATTCCCCGCCTGGTCCGCATACATCGCCCCGAAGACATTGTTGCCATTGTTGCCCCGCGTGGAAATACCCGTTGCGCCTGCCGATGCGACGGTGAAGGTTGAATTGGTGTTCAGCGTAAAGCGCAAAAGCCGCGCATTCGTGGAATTGCTCTCGACGGAATAGAAGCTCTGATCCACGGGATTGAACGCAAAGTCTGCCGTGCTTGGATTATTGGTCAAGCCAACCGGGGTGAACGCGCTGACCACAGCTCCGGCATCGACATCAATTGCGACAAGCGGGCGATTGCGGCCATTGTTTCTGACGTAAAGCAAGCCGTTCGGGCCAAAATCGCCGGACGGATGGTTGCGTGCGGCGAGACCCGTTACGGGTCCAAGGTTCACCGCCGACCCGTCACTGCCAATGGCAAACAGGACATTTCCTGCTGCGCCCCCTGTGCGCGCTTCGATGCCGTAAGCAAGCAGCGAGCTTGGATCGAACCCCGTCGCGCGGATCGACTCTCCAGTATTGGCGATCGTGTTGAAACTCCCTGTTGTCAGATCGACCAGAGACACGCTGCTCGTCGGCGTGCCATGCACCTGGTAGAAGTCCCCCGTGCATGCAAATGGCGGCAATGATGCGAGCGGATCGGGCAAAATCGTGAGTGCATAATCCTCGACCTCGCCATCTGGCGCGAGGCCGGTCGCCCCAAGGCCCGCCTGTGTGGACCAGCGAAACCGCGCAAATGTCGGCGTGGTGACGGCATCGCTCGGTACGGCAACGGCAAAGGTCATCGTATTGGGATCAGGATCGGTGTCCTCGGGTGCACCATCTTGTAGATCGGTTGCAATCTGTTCGCCAGCATCGAACGTCCCGTTGCCATCAAAGTCGATCCATGCTTGCAAGAAGCCGCCTGCGCCGCCGGTTTGTGCGGTGAGTGTTGCGGTCCGGTTTTGTGTTAGCTCAGGAAGTGTTACGCCATCATCATCGGCCCCGTCGCCATCCGCGTTCGGACTTGCCAGAAGCGTATTATCAACATCACTGAGCGCGCCAAGCTGGATGTTTGGGTCGACGATATGTGCCGCATCCTGATAGCTCGCTGGGGTATCTGACAGATCCATCTGGGAGGGATTGACCGTCACAAGAGCGGAGGTCGTTACCTGATCGCCGTCATCATCGGTGACGGTGAGGCCGAGGGTAATGGTTCGCGGCGCGGTGCCCGGGGCCACAAAGGGCGCGATGAAGCTTGGGTTTGGGGTGTCCGCATCGACGAGGACAATGTCCGCAGGGGCTGTCCAAGCATAGGTCGCCACCGGGTCGGGGTCATTGGGCTCTTGGGCCGTGACCGAAACACTGACCGGCGCAAATGGATCGGCGGTCTGAGCGGCAGGCGTGGTGACGGTGGGGCTATCATCGAGACACCGAATGGTCCAAGCCGTCCGGCGCGGTGCACCAGAGCCGGTAATCTCGATCCGGAAATTTGCCGTCTGCCCGACGCGGCTACCGCGCGGCGTCGTGCGGACCGCAGAGTTGCTGCCATTGCGACCAAACGGCCCCAAGGCGAAATTTAGCCCTGAAAAAAGCGTGCCGCCCGTGCGCACAAACCGCGCGCCGGACCGTCTCACCGTTTGCGGACCGCCATTTTGTCTGGCCACAAATTCGAACCGCGCATCATCGGGCACGCCGCTAAATCGCGCAAAGTCCGTTCCCGTATTCTGAGTGAGCTGCTGGCTGGCCGTATTATTTCCCGAATTGCAAGTCCGCGCGATATTGGATTGCGCGAGCGCTGGTGCAGACAGGCAAAGCGTCGAGAGCAACAACACGGCCGACCGGACGGATGCCAAGTCGATAGAGCGCATCAGACCCCTGATGACTTTATGGCGATTCAGACTAAAATTCTTGACCATTACCAGTGACCTAAGCGCGGGATTCCATTCGTGGAGCGTATGTTACAACCCTAAAGAGTTTTTTAAGTGTAAAGGTTGAATAATAATTTCCAAGATACGTCTTTCGACGAGGAAGCAGCACCGAAGCGGTCAAATTTGGCGATATTCAGGGCACGTGGATCAAAGCAATCCCCGTCCGTCCCTCTCCGCTGTCCCGATGACAGGTTTGGCGGGGCGGTCCCTGAGCAAAAACATTTGCGTCATTCCGGGCCAATTTTTTGCTTTTTTGTGCGGCGGCATCGCTCGGAGCAATAGATGATGCTGTCCCAGTTGCGTTCCCATTTCTTGCGCCAATTGAACGGACGAGCACAGACCGGACAGGTTTTCGAGGGCAGGTTCTGCTTTTTCATTTGCTTGATGGCTCTTCTATGAGCGGCAAGATGGGGCCAGCCATTGCGGCACGTGCAAGGGGGCGGTGGTCCTCAATCCGCAAATCGCGCTTGAACCAGACGATCTGAATTTGGTGTGCCGAGATCATTGTGTTCTCCTAGCACATGGGGCGGCGCTTGTGAGCCATGTGCGACTTTGTGACGGCGTGCCCCGTATGCCCATGCGCGCACGGGCCATAAGCACGATGATTTCGCTTGCAATCGCTGGGAAAATCGGGTTTACCCGCCGCTTCGCAACAGGTTTGCGGTCTCTTTATGCAATCGTGCAGACAAGAGGGCCATCGCTGGCAAGGGGCTTCCCGCCCGGCTGGCGCCGCAGACCTAAAGTCTGGGAAGACAAAATATGGCTTTATACGAGCACGTGATTATCACGCGGCCGGACATTTCTCCGGCACAGGTTGACAGTTTCATCGAAGAAATCTCGACCTTCCTAAAAGAACAAGGTGCCTCGATTGGCAAAACCGAATATTGGGGTTTGCGCAATCTGGCCTATCCGATCAACAAGGTTCGCAAAGGGCATTATTCCTTGCTGAACGTGGATGCTCCTTCTGCGGCACTGCAAGAGCTTGAGCGCCGTCACCGCATCAATGATGATGTGATGCGCTATATGAGCATCAAAGTGGACGTGCATGATGAAGAGCCCTCCCCGGTTCTTTCCCGCAAAGATCGCGGCGACCGCGACCGCAAGCCGCGCAACTAGGAGGCAGATAGAATGGCACAGAAAAATCCATTGGGTATGAACATCACCAACCTGCCTGCACGGCGCGCCTTTAGCCGCCGCCGCAAGGTTGACCCGTTTGCCGGTAACAAAGGCCCGAAGATTGACTATAAAGACGTCAAGCTTCTCCAGCGTTACATTTCCGAGAAGGGCAAGATTGTTCCTTCGCGCATTACGGCTGTTAGCTTCAAGAACCAGCGCAAGCTCGCCAAGGCGATCAAGCGCGCACGGGTTCTGGCGCTGCTTCCGTTCACCGTGAAATAAGGAGACAGACCGATGCAAGTTATCCTTCTTGAACGCGTTGAAAAGCTCGGCACCATTGGTGATGAAGTGGCCGTGAAAAACGGTTTCGCGCGGAACTTCCTGATCCCGCAAGGCAAAGCGCTTCTGGCAAATGACGCCAATCGCGCCCGGTTCGAGCGTGAGCGTGAAGCAATCGAAGCACGCAATGCGGCGGCCAAGGCTGAAGCGGAGACCAACTCGGCAAGCCTTGACGGCACACAGCTCATCCTGATCCGTCAGTCGGGTGACACCGGACAGCTTTATGGCTCGGTGTCTGCACGCGATATTTCGGAAGCCGCGACCGAAGCGGGTCACAAGATTGCCCGCTCGCAAGTCCGGCTCGATACGCCAATCAAGACGCTTGGGGTGTTTGATGTCGGCGTGCGGCTTCACGCCGAAGTCGATGTGGCTATTCAGGTCAATGTCGCTCGCAGCCCCGAAGAGGCCGAACGTCAGGCCGCTGGTGAGAACATCATCGAAGCGATTGCCGCAGAGCAGAACGCCCTTGCAGATGAGCAGGCTGGCGAACTGGCTGAAGCGGCCGCTGAAATGGCTGACCAGATGGTGCCCGACGAAGACGCCTAAACGGGCTTGTCTTTGCAAACAGAATAAGGTCGCCCCAGATTTTGCGGGCGGCCTTTTTCTTTGGGTAAGACGCTGCGGGTGGGCATGCCGCGCGAGGGGAACTATCGGCGTACATTTGAAAAGCTATCCACAAGCGTTCAGCGATCTGTGGACAGTCTGATCGCGCCCTCACCCCAGCTTCATTCACGGGAAGACGGCCCAGCCTGAATGGGGTATGTTAGGCTTATGGCTTTAGACGACACCCTACAGACCGGCAAAACAGCGATTGTTCCGCCCAATAATCTGGCCGCGGAGGCTGCGGTTCTGGGCGCAATCCTATTTGACAATAATGCGTTCCAGCGCGTGGCGGACATTCTTCGCAGCACGGATTTTTATGCCCCTGCCCATGCCGAGGTTTACGAGACAGCGCAGAATATGATCCAGCAGGGCCGCGTGGCGGATGGGGTCACGCTGCGTGAGCATTTCGAGAAGACCGATCAGCTGACCGAAATTGGCGGTGCGGCCTATCTTGCCGAACTGCTCGACAGCGCGGCGTTTGGGCCAGAGATTGCCGATTATGCCAATATGATCCGCGATTTGGCTGTGCGTCGCGAGCTGATAAATGTTGGTGCAACGATCCAGAATAAGGCGCTGACGCCGGAGGCTGGTGAAGACGGGTCGCGGCAGATTGAGCTGGCCGAACGCAATCTGTTTGATTTGGCTGAGCGCGGCTCGACGGGGCGCGGATTTTCAAGCTTTGGCGAGGCGATTATTGAATCACTCCAAATGGCCGAAGCCGCCTTCAAGCGCGAGGGCAAGATTGCGGGGATTGCGACCCATCTCGATGATCTCGACCACAAGCTTGGTGGGCTCCATCGCTCTGATCTGCTGATCCTTGCGGGGCGGCCTTCGATGGGGAAAACCTCGCTGGCGACGAACATTGCGTATAATGCAGCGGCAGCGTGTCGGCGCGAGACGCAGGAAGACGGGTCGAAGAAAACCGTGGATGGCGCGGTGGTCGGTTTCTTTTCTCTGGAGATGTCACGCGAGCAGCTTGCGACGCGGATTCTGGCCGAGCGGACGGGGATCATGTCCCACCGCATCCGGCAGGGTGATCTCGACAAGCAGGATTTCGAGACACTGCGCGAGGCCACTGAAGAGTTGCAGAACCTGCCGCTCTATATTGACGATCAGGGCGGGCTGTCGATCTCGCAAGTGGCCGCGCGCGCCAGACGGTTGCAGCGCTCGGTCGGGCTGGACCTGATTGTGCTCGACTATCTGCAATTGCTGGTCGGCTCGGGCAAGTCGGCGGGCAATCGCGTGCAGGAGATTACCGAGATTTCGATGGGGCTGAAAACGCTTGCCAAGGAGCTCAATATCCCTGTCCTCGCCCTCTCCCAGCTTAGCCGGCAGGTTGAACAGCGCGACGATAAACGGCCCCAACTGTCCGATTTGAGAGAATCTGGCTCGATTGAGCAAGATGCCGATGTGGTCGCGTTCGTGTATCGCGAAAGCTATTATCTTGAGCGGACCGAGCCGCAAACCGATCCGAATGATCCGCAATCATCGGAAAAGTGGCAACGCTGGCGGGACCAGATGGACAGTGTGTATGGCACCGCCGAAGTGATTATCGGCAAACAGCGCCACGGCCCTATCGGCAAAGTGAAACTGGCCTTTGATTCCAACATCACAAGATTTGGCAATCTGGCCCATCCCGAAGGCGGCGAGGATGACGAGTTTTGACAGGTCCGGACGTATTCAGGGCTGACAGCGGTTTCAAACGCGACTAAGTTCCGCGCATGCATACTCAACCCCGCGCCAGCATATCCCGGTCGAATCTGGCCCATAATTACAAGACTCTGTGCGATCTGGCGGGTGCTGGCGAGATCGGGGCCGTGGTCAAAGCCAATGCCTATGGTCATGGGGTCGAGCGCGTTGTGCAGGTTTTGGCTGAGGCGGGGTGCCGGACCTTTTTCACCGCGACAACGGATGAAGCCGTCGACGTGCGCACGGCAGTTGGGCAAGACGCGGCGATCATGGTGTTCAATGGCGTGCCGGATGAGAAGGCAGATCTCGCCAAAGCGCATAAAATTACGCCAATTATCAACACATTGCACCAATTGCGCGGCTGGCGCATGCATGGGATGAACGAGATTGGGCCGGCCGTCCTGCATTTTGATACAGGCATGAACCGGCTCGGCCTGCGCCCTGAAGACCGCGAAGCTGTGACCGAAATGCTCGATGGCTGCCCTGTGGGGCTGGTCATGTCGCATCTGGCCTGTGCGGACGAGACCGACAATCCGCTCAATGCCGCCCAGCGCGATGCCTTTCTCGAAATCGCGGCGCATTGGCCGGACGCGCGCAAATCGCTCGCCAATTCCGCCGGTCTTGCGCTTGATGCGGCCGCTTATGGATTTGACCTTGCGCGGCCCGGGATTGCGCTCTTCGGCGGCGGTGTTCCGATGCCCGCAAGTGTGCCCCAGTTACGTCCGACTTTAACGCTCGAAGCGCCGATCTTGTCTGTGTTTATGGCCTCCAAGGGCGCAAGTACGGGCTATGGCGCGACCCGCCGGTTTGGACGCGAGCGGCGGCTGGCTACGGTGGCCATCGGATATGCGGACGGGTTTCCGCGCGCCTCGTCCAATAGCGGGTTCGGCTTTATTGGTAACCAGCGCTGCAAGGTTGTCGGGCGGGTGTCGATGGATTTGACGACGCTCGATGTGTCCGACCTCACCTGCCCTGTCGCGCCCGGGATGATGGTCGAATTTCTCGGTTCGAGGGCCGGTATCGAGGAACAGGCGCTTGAGGCGGGGACGCTCGGATATGAGCTTTTGACCGGCCTTGGCAGCCGCGTGAGCCGGAATTGGTGTGACTAGCATGCCGCTGCTTCTTCGTCCCTTTCAGCTTCTGGGCAGCGCCGTGCTGGGTGTGTTGCGCGCGCTTGGCCATCTTGTCATGTTTTGCGGATCGGTGCTCTGGTCGGCGATCACGCCGCGCTGGTATTTTGGCGAGATTGGGCGGCAAATGGTGCGGATTGGCTTTTATTCGCTGCCTGTGGTCGGGCTGGCGGCTGTGTTTATCGGGGCGGCACTGGCGCTGAATATCTATGTTGGCGGCGCGCGGTTTAATGCCGAGCAATTTGTGCCGACGATTGTCGTTCTCGGTATCACGCGCGAGCTTGGACCTGTGATTACGGGACTGATGCTGGCTGGACGTGTCTCGGCGGGGATTGCAGCGGAAGTCGGCGCGATGCGCGTGACCGAGCAGATCGACGCGCTGACCACTTTGTCGGCAAGCCCAAAACGGTATCTCTATGCACCCCGTCTCATCGCCGCAGTGCTGACTTTGCCGCTTCTCGTGGTCGTGGCCGACATCATCGGCGTGGCGGGCGGCTGGCTTGTGGGGGTCAACAGTCTTGGTTTTGACTCTGTGGTCTATCTGCGGAACACGCTCGATTTTCTCGAGATGAGCGATGTCACCGCTGGTTTGATCAAATCGGGCGTTTTCGGAGCCATTATTGCGCTGATGGGCTGTTATTATGGGGATCGCTCGCAAGCGGGCGCGACGGGGGTTGGCCGTGCGGCGACGCTTTCTATGGTTAGCGCCGCTGTGCTTGTGCTTGCGTCGAACTATGTGCTCTCCACGCTCTTTGTCGAGTTCGGCCTATGAGCGTGCCTATTCTTGAGCTTAAGGGCGTCGAGAAGCGCTTTGGCGGCAATCAGGTCTTGCGCGGGGTCGATCTCGATGTGGCGTCCGCGACTTCGCTTGTGGTGATTGGGGGGTCGGGCTCGGGCAAATCGGTTATGCTGAAAAATGCGCTCGGCCTGATGATCCCCGATGCAGGGCAGATTCTGTTTGATGGTCAGGATGTGACCAGAAGCCAGGGCAAAGACCGCGACAGAATGCGGGCTCGGATTGGCATGTTGTTCCAGTCCGCCGCTTTGTTTGATAGTTTGCGGGTTTGGGAGAATGTTGCTTTCCGGCTTGTGCAAGTGGACCGGCTGCGGCGCAAGGAGGCCAAAGCGCGAGCCATCGAGACGCTGCGCAAAGTGCGGCTTGGCCCAGATGTGGCAGATCTCTATCCGGCGGAAATCTCGGGCGGGATGCAAAAGCGTGTTGGCCTCGCCCGCGCGATCATCTCGCAGCCGGAACTGATTTTCTTTGACGAGCCGACCACAGGGCTCGATCCGATTACGGCCGACGCGATCAATGATCTGATTGTCGAACAGGTCGAAGCGCTGGGCGCAGCCACCGTCTCAATCACGCATGATATGGCGAGCGCGCGCAAAATTGCCGACGAGATTGCCATGCTGTTTGAGGGCAAGATCATCTGGCGGGGCGCTGCGAGCGATGTTGATGTCAGCGGCAACCCCTATGTCGAGCAATTCGTGCAAGGGCTTGCCGAAGGGCCGATCCAGCCGGGGTTTTAGGCGTCTCGTCTGTTCGTGATTTCTATTTGCTGAAACGGGAAACGGGAGTAAACCGGCCCCATGTCAAAACAGAGTGCTATTTCCTTTGCGTGCCAGAGCTGCGGTGAGCTTCACTCCAAATGGTCGGGCCGGTGTGCTGCGTGCGGGGAATGGAACACGCTGGTCGAGGAAAGCACAAGCGCTGCGCCGGGTGGGCTCAAGGCGCAGAAGTCCGGCGGCAAACGCGCAAGCAAAGCGGCTTTTACCGCACTCAATGGCGCGCAGGAGCCCCCGCCGCGTATCGTGATGGGGGTGGACGAGCTTGACCGTGTTTTCGGCGGCGGGCTTGTACCAAATTCGGCGACGCTGATTGGTGGCGATCCGGGGATTGGCAAATCAACGCTTTTGCTGCAAGTGGCCGCGCGGCTCGCCCGCAATGGGGTCGAGACCGTTTATGTGTCTGGCGAGGAAGCAACGGCGCAGATACAGGAGCGCGCTCAGCGGCTGAAAGTGGCCGAAAGCCCCGTCCAGCTGGCCGCCGAGACGGATTTGCGGAAGATCCTGTCCGCGCTGAAGTCGGCGAAACCGGGCTTTGTCGTGATCGATTCCATCCAGACGATGTGGTCGGATAGTTTTGAAGCCGCGCCAGGATCGGTGACGCAAGTGCGGGCCTGCGCGCAGGAATTGACGCGTTGGGCGAAGACCTCCGGTGCGGCTCTGGTTCTGGTCGGTCATGTCACCAAGGAAGGGCAAATCGCCGGCCCCCGCGTTGTCGAACATATGGTCGATACGGTGTTCTATTTTGAGGGCGAACGCGGACACCAGTTCCGGATTTTGCGCGCCGTCAAGAATCGGTTTGGCCCGACCGACGAGATCGGCATTTTCGAGATGAGCCAGTATGGTCTGGCGCCAGCGGATGAGCCCTCGGCGCTGTTTCTCTCTTCGGATGACGAAAATACGGGCGGCGCTGCGGTTTTTGCTGCGATGGAGGGCTCGCGTCCGGTTTTGGCCGAGGTGCAGGCGCTGGCGGCGGTCTCGTCCTATGGCACCCCTCGCCGCTCGGTTGTCGGCTGGGATGGCAATCGGCTTGCCACGCTGATGGCGGTGCTGGAATCGCGGTGCGGTGTGTCGCTCGGCGGACGGGATGTGTATTTGTCGGTGGCAGGCGGCTACCGGATGAGCGAACCGGCCGGCGATCTGGCGGCGGCGGCGGCGCTTTTGTCGTCTCTGGCGGATGAACCAACGCCCGAACGCTCGGTCTATTTTGGCGAAGTGGCATTGTCGGGCGCGATACGTCCGGTTGCGCGCACAGAGCAGCGTTTGAAGGAGGCGGCAAGGCTCGGATTTGAACGTGCCTACGTTCCGCATGGGACGACAGCAACAGTTGAAGGGTTGACGGTGGTGCCGCTTCGGCGTCTTAACGATCTTGTGGAATTGCTCGTACCGGAAGCTTCTCAATGATGGATGCGGTCTTTGGCTCCTACACTGCTTTTGACGCTGCGCTCGCAGCCGTCATTGTATTGTCCGCTTTGATGTCGCTGGCGCGCGGATTTATGCGCGAACTCGCGACCTTTGGGGCACTTTTTGCGGCGGTGATTGGGGCGGTCGCGACATATGTGCTTTTGCGTGGTCCGGTCGGAACGCTTTTTCCTGATACAGTTTCGAGTTTTATTGTCGATCTTCTAGTGCTCGTGACCGGCTTCGTCGTGGTCTATATCATCATCAAGGCATTGGCTGAAAAATTGACCGAGGCGATCCAAGGCACCGAGGGCATTACCGTGGTTGACCGGATTGCCGGTCTGATTTTCGGCATCGCGCGCGGATATGGTGTCGCGCTGTTCTCTGTGTGGCTTTTGCTCACGGTCATTCCGATCAAGAACATTCCTGATATGGTTACCGAATCGGCCAGTTTTCCCGCGCTACAGGAAACCGCTAAAGCGATCAGCGATGTTCTGCCAGAAATTGCATCACGAATACAGAAAACACTAGCCGATAACTCTGCAGCGGAATAAGACAAGTCACGCACAGCGAGGATAATGGATGTCAATGTTTTGGGATCATGATGATGATAAACCTCGCGAAGAATGTGGCATTTTCGGCATCTTCGGTCATCCCGAAGCGTCGATCCTGACAACGTTGGGCCTGCACGCGCTGCAACATCGCGGACAGGAAGCCTGCGGGATTGTCAGCTATAGCGAGGAACGTTTCTATACCGAGAAACATATGGGGCTCGTGGGCGACAGCTTTGTGGGTGACGATTTGCCTAAACGCCTGCCCGGACATGCCGCTATTGGACACAATCGTTATTCGACGCAAGGCAAGTCTGCGATGCGGAACATCCAGCCGATTTTTGCGGATTTGGCGACGGGCGGCTGCGCGATTGCGCATAATGGCAATCTGACAAATGCGCGAAAGCTCCGGCAGGAACTCGTCGAAGAGGGCGCGATCTTCCAGACGACGATGGACACGGAAGTTGCGCTACAACTGATTGCAAAAAGTCCGCAAGTTCCGCTGACAAACAAGCTGATCGAAGCGATGGGACGTATCGAAGGCGGATATGCTCTGGTGGTTCTGACGGGTGATAAGCTGATTGGTGCGCGTGATCCGATTGGCTTGCGGCCGCTGGTGCTTGGGAAGCTGGGTGACGCCTATGTGCTGGCATCCGAGACATGTGCTTTTGACATTATCGGTGCGGAGTTTGTGCGCGAGATCGAGAATGGCGAGATTGTCGTGATCTCGGAAGAGGGAATCGAGTCGATTACGCCCTTCCCGCCGCGTCCAGCGCGCCCTTGCGTGTTCGAATATGTCTATTTCTCCCGCCCTGATTCCTTTATTCAGGGACGAAGTGTTTATGATGTCCGCCGCCGCATGGGGAAATATCTGGCCGACGAGAACCCGCTTGATGCTGATATTATTGTGCCCGTGCCTGATGGCGGGATTCCGGCGGCGATTGGTTATTCCGACGCTACGGGCATTCCGTTCCAGCTTGGCATTATCCGCAGCCACTATATCGGCCGGACCTTTATTCAGCCGACCCAGAGCGGGCGTACCAAATCTGTGTCGCGAAAGCATTCGGCTAATCGGGCCGTGCTTGAGGGCAAACGGGTTGTGCTGATCGACGATTCGATTGTGCGGGGCACGACCTCGAAGAAGATTGTGCAAATGGTGCGTGATGCGGGCGCAAAAGAGATCCACTTCCGCTCTGCCAGCCCGCCGATCAAGCATCCTGATTTTTATGGCATCGACATGCCTTCGACCGAAGAATTGTTCGCCGCGCAATACGACATTGAAGAGATGGCCAAGGAGCTTGGCGTGGACAGTCTGAGCTTCCTGTCGGTGGATGGGCTGTATCGCGCGATTGATGGCTCGCCGCGCCATGACGATGTGCCAGCGCATGCCGATCATTGCTTTACCGGCGATTATCCGACCCCGCTCGCCGACCGCGACAGTTCGGAAAGCTCGAAGGAATACCAGCTTTCCTTCCTGCTCGACTAAGGGCAACGGCGTGACTGATAAGCGGATCATTCTTGTGACCGGCGCTTCACAAGGCATCGGACGGGCTGCGGCGGAGCAATTGGCGCTCGGCGGCGCACATGTGATTGCGGTCGCGCGGTCAAAGCTGGCGCTTGAGGCGTTGGGAGAGACAATTGCGGCCTCTGGCGGCGAGGCGACGCTCGTCCCGCTCGATTTGGCCGATGAGGATGGCGTGGCCAAGCTCGGGCATGCCGTTTTGGCGCAGTTCGGACGGCTGGACGCGCTTTTGGCAAACGCCGGTGTGCTCGGCACATTGGGACCATTGGCGACGATTGGGCCGCGCAGCTTTGCCGAAACGCTCGACATCAATCTGACGGCCAATTGGCGGCTGATCAAAGCGCTTACCGTGCCCATGCAGGCGGGGCGTGATCCGCGCGCCGTGTTTGTCACCTCTAGCGTTGCGCGTGCCCCGCGCGCCTTCTGGGGACCGTATCAGGCGGCAAAGGCGGGGATGGAAGCCTTGGCGCTTGGCTGGGCGGACGAAACCGAAGCCATCGGGTTCAAGGTCAATCTGTTTGATCCGGGTGGGACGCGAACCAAAATGCGGGCGAATGCGATGCCCGGGGAAGACCCGGACACCCTGCCCTCGCCTGAGGCCGTTGCAACGCATATTCTTCCATTGCTAAGCGCAGACGAGCGCCGCACGAAACAGCTTATCCGCGCGCGGGATCTGATGGGCTAAGCAGCGCAGTGTTGGGCGAAGAGGCTCAGGCTAGCCGCCGGTCGGGTATGAGGCGCGATTGGGCGATCTCATAGATGCCAGACGTGCCGGTCGCGAAGATGCGGCGTTTGTCCTCCAGACAGGTATCAAAAGCCTCATGGGAGACGTTCAGCCCACCCGTAAACGCGCCGAGCGATGGCAGGATCAGCGCCGTATCATCGGTTATGAAGCATTTGGTCCGGATGCTGCGCCCGCGTGATTTTACCTTGGCGACCGGATGCAAATGTCCTGCAATCTCTCCGTGCGCTCCTGATGGTTCATGCCGGAAGACAAGATCGCCCACATGCAGCACACTCGCCGCATGTCCGCCAAGGTGGACCGGCGGGACGGGATCATGATTGCCCTCGATCCAGTGCCAGTCTGTCGTGTCGGTCAAAGCGCGGATGCGTTGGCATTGTGCCGGTGACAGCCGTGCTTCGGCCTCGGGATCATGGAAACTGTCGCCAAGCGAGATACATGTCCGGGGCAGTTTGGCAGCGCACAGAGCTTCGACCAGATCGAGCGTCGCGTCCGTGTCATAGGGCGGGAGCATTTGCCCCTTTGCGGCATAGGCGGCGGCTTTGCCAAAGTGCAGATCCGACACGACAAGCAGCTTGTGCCGTTCGATCCAGAGCGCGCCTTGGCGTAGGAGCGTCAATGTTTCGCCCTGAAAGCGAAGCGACGCGTCCGGTGGGGGCGAGGTTTGGGGCGTAACAGGCATGGCTTATGCTTTGGCGTGGTCCGCAGGACGGGTCAAGCGATTGGAACGCACAAGGTCGGTCGCGGTGATGTATCTGGACACGCGGGCTGATTCCCTTACATATGCTCGCAGATTGTAAGGAGCTTCTTGTGAACCAGACTCGACCAGCGCGTCCGCCACTTGTCCGTGCGATCAATGGAGTTGGTCGTGTCCTGTCACATATGCGGCTCGGGCGTCCGGTGTTTCGGCCTGATGTCATTCGCGCTGCTGCGGAAAAAATGGCTGGCGCGAGTGATTATGGCTCGGAGAGCTATGTTTCGGGGCTGGCTATGTTGTGCCATGCGCTCGAAAATGAAGCGGCCTTGAACCAGATGGGGCGGTTTGTGCTGTTTCGGCAGGTGGTTGCCGCGCTTGCGGGCCGGTTGACGGTGGTGGCGTGGGAGAAAGCCAATCCGGAAGCGGCCCAAGCGCCAGTTAAAGCGCCGCTGATTGTGCTTGGTTTGCCGCGCACCGGCACGACCATTCTCTATGAGACACTTGCCGCAGCGCCCGACTATCGCGCGCCGCTGACATGGGAGTGCCGCGACTATGCCCTCGCCCATGATATTGCAGGCGAGACAGAGGAAGACCCGCGCCTGACCAAGCTGGGCAAACAGATGCAGCAAGTGGACCGTCTGATGCCGGGCTTTAGCGCGATCCACAAATTTGGCCCCTATGTGCCGACTGAATGTATTGGGCTGACCTTGCTCGATATGGCGAGCGAACAATTCTGCGCGATGGCGTGGATGCCAACTTATAGAGAGTTTCTGCTGCAGAATGATTTCAGCTCCCCCTATGAGTGGCACAAGCGCGGGCTGCGCTATTTGCAGTCGACCCAGCCGGAGAAATTATGGGTGCTGAAAACGCCGATGCATACGGGGTATCTCGACGAGCTCTTGAAAGCGTATCCGGACGCAGATCTGATCCAGACCCATCGCGATCCGATGCGGGTGATTGCCTCGGTGGCTAATCTTTACCGCGTCTCGCGTGGCGGCTGGTCCGATGTGCCAAACTCGCCCGAGCGCGCCGCAGATGATGCCGCTTATTATGCCGAATTTGTCCGCCGCTGCGTCGAGTTTCGTGCGGCGAACCCTCAGCACAAAGACCGCTTTATTGACGTGCCGTTCAAGAGTTTTATCGAAGACCCTATGGTCGAGATCCGCCGGATCTATGCGCATTTTGGTCGCGAGCTAACCGAACAAGGCGAGCGCGCTATGGTGGACTATCTTGCCAATCGGCCACGTGAAAAATATGGCAAACACGTCTACAGCGCGGACCAGTTTGGCTTTACCGATGCCGAGTATAAGCCCGTCTTTGCCGACTATACCGCCCAATATGGCACTTATCTTTAACGCTCAGGAAATTCCCCATGCAGATTGATCCGACCGCCGCATCCAAGGCCGCCACCCCGCTCAAGCTCGCAGATGACAGCGGTGCACGCGCAGCATGGCAAGCGCTGACCGACAAGATGGCCGAGATGACAAGCCGGATCTATTCCGAAGAGATGGGGCTTGATGAGGTGGACCGGGCCGAAGGCATGCGGGCGCTGGCACAGACTTTCTCGCTCGCCCATGAGCTCTACATCGAGAAGGGAAACCCGCGCGAGCCGGCCTTTACAAATTGGATGGCCTCGGGCCGCAAAGTGCTCGGCGACAATCCCGATGCGCGCTATGACAGTGCGCCGGTGCATCCCGATTACACATATGAAGTCTATGGCACGCTGTCGGGCTGCGCGGCGCAGTCTTTCACGATCTATGGGCGCGGGCCTCTGGGCTGGAACAATGTTGCGGGCGAGTTGATTCCCGACCAGATGCAGCTTGGCCCGAATGGTGAGTTCTCGGTGATTCTGTCAAAGGAACGTCCGGCCGATGCGAAGAACTGGATTGCACTCAATGACAGCGCACACATGTTCCTGATGCGGCAATTCTTTAACGACACGCCAATCGAGAAACGCCCGCGCGACTTTGAAATCCGCAGGCTGGACGCGCCCGATGCGCCAGAGATTTACACCGAGGCCGAGTTTGCCCTGCGCACGGAGGCGGCGACGAAATTTTTCGAGATTGCCGTTGATGCCACTTTCGGACTGGCGCAAATGCGGTCAGATCCCGCCAACTCGATGGACCCGCCCAAAGCCTTTGATCCGTCGATTGTCGGCATCTATTACCCATCGGTCTACAATGTCTATTTTGGCGGCTGGTTCATACTGGAAGAGGATGAGGCGCTGGTGTTTGAGGGCGATGAGTTGCGCGGCGGTTATGCCATTGTCCACATTATGAATGGCTGGCTGCAATCCATCGAAGGTCCGGGCGGCAATCAGAAATTCAATAAGACGACGCTCAAGACCAATCCGGATGGAAGCTGGCGTGCTGTGGTCGCGCACAAGGACCCGAAAATGGACAATTGGCTGAATCCGCATGGGCACAAGCATGGGCATTTTACCCTGCGCATCGTCCATCCCGACGGCGATGGCACCACGCGCCCGCGCGCGCGCAAAGTGAAATTGTCGGAGCTTTAACCCATCGCGTCGCTGACGAGTGAGACCTCCGCATCGCGCAGGATGGCTTCTGAGGCATCGCCACCAAGGACCGGCTCGCGGCCCACCTCCAGCATGACGGGGACCGCGAATGGGCTGATTTTGGCGAGCGCCTTATGCACGAGCTTGCCAGAGGTCCGGTTCAGCATGTCCGCAAGCCGCCGCACATCGAGCAAGCCGGTGGCTGCGTCCGCGCGCGTGGCTTCTAGCAATACATGATCGGGCTGATGGGAGCGTAGGACATTGTAGATGAGGTCGGTCGAGAAGGTAACTTGCCGGCTTGTCTTCTCATTACCCGGAAGTCGCCGCGCCACGAGGCCGGAGATCTGCGCGCATGCCTTGAACGTGCGTTTCATCAGGGCGCTTTCCTCGAGCCACGCGTCAAGATCGTCCCCGAGCATGTCGGCATGGAACAGCGCATCCATGTCGAGCGCCGACATATCCTCCATGCCCCAGACGGCGAGCGCATATTCAGACGCCACAAAGCCGAGCGGCTTGGCCCCTGCCCGCTCGAGCCGCCGCGTGAGCAACATGCCAAGCGTTTGATGGGCGAGCCGTCCTTCAAACGGGTAGCATACGAGATAATAACGATCCTGACGCGGGAAGGTCTCGATCAAGAGCTGGTCTGGCGGCGGGATGGTGGATCGGTTGGTCTGCATTTCGAGCCATTCGCGCACTTGTGGCGGAAGCTCCACCCACTCCTCTGGCGTATGGACAAGCTTGCGCACACGCTCGGCCAGAAATGTCGAGAGCGGGAACTTGCCGCCATTATAGGCCGGGATTGCAGGCTTGGTGTCCGTTGTCCGTACCACGAGCGCATCTTCGCCTTCGACGCTGATCAGGCGCAGGATCTGGCCTGCAAACAGGAAAGTATCGCCTGGGGTCAGCCCTTCGATGAAGTGTTCCTCGATCTCCCCGAGTTTGCGGCCCGCTTGCATTGGTTTGCGCCCGCCGCGCTGACCTTTGCCCGCTTGCGCAAGCCGGACATTGAGATGGCTCGCATCCATAATCGTGCCGACATTCATTCGGTGCAGCTGCTTGTCCCGCGCGGTGCGGGCGACCCAGAGGCCATCGGAGCGGCGAACGATGCGCTTGAACCTGTCATAGGTCCGCAAGGAATATCCGCCCGTGGCGACAAAATCGACCAGCTTTTCCCAGCGCTCCCAATCAAGCCCCGCATAGGGTGCCGCTCTGCGCACTTCCTCATAAAGCGCCTCGAGATGAAAGCCCGTCCCGCAGGCCCGTCCCATCACATGCTGGGCAAGCACATCAAGCGCGCCGCTTCGGACGCTGTCCCCGTCAAGCTCACCGGCGAGCACCGCCCCCATCGCCGCGCGGCATTCAAGCACTTCAAAACGGTTCGTCGGCACGAGCAGCGCTTCGCTCACCTCATCCATCCGGTGATTGGCACGGCCGATGCGCTGGACGAGACGCGCTGCACCTTTGGGCGCCCCAAGCTGGATCACAAGGTCCACCGCGCCCCAGTCAATGCCGAGATCAAGCGTCGAGGTGCACACGACCGCCCGCATGATCCCCTCCGCCATCGCCCGCTCGACTTTCCGGCGCTGCTCTTTGGCCAGCGAGCCATGATGGAGTCCAATCGGAAGATTGTCCTCATTGATGTGCCAGAGCTCCTGAAACATCAGTTCGGCCTGCGACCGCGTGTTTACGAACACGAGCGCGAGCGTGGCCTTGCCGATGGCTTCATATATTTCCGGCGCAGCAAACCGGCCCGAATGTCCCGACCACGGAATGCGCTCGCGGCTGTCCATGATCGAAATGTCAGCGGACACTGCTTCATGGACCTCCAGCACCTCCGCCTCCGGCGCGAGCCATGCGGCCAGCTTGGGCGGCGTCTCCACCGTGGCCGACAATCCCACAAACCGGCAGGCCGGTGCCCACTGAGAGAGCGTTGCCAAGCCGAGACATAACAGATCCCCGCGCTTGTTCGGAGCCAATGCATGGGCTTCGTCAATGATAACATATTTGAGATCGGCAAAGAACTCATCGGCATGGTCTGAGGCGATAAAGAGCGCTAATTGCTCCGGTGTTGTGAGCAAAATGTCGGGCGGGGTTTTGCGCTGTCTTTGACGTTTGTGCTGGGGCGTGTCACCCGTGCGGGTCTCAATCGAGATATCGAGCCCCATCTCTTTGACTGGTGCCATGAGATTGCGTTCCACATCGACGGCCAGCGCTTTGAGCGGGGAGATGTAGAGCGTGTGCAGCGCAGGCCGTGCGCGCGGGCCGGATCGGTCGAGATCAATCAGGCTCGCCATAAAGCCCGCAAGCGTCTTGCCCCCTCCGGTTGGCGCGATCAGCAGCGTGCTCTTGCCCGCAAGCGAGCGCTCGGTCAATGCGATCTGATGGGCGCGCGGCACCCATCCCCGCCCCGCAAACCAGCGCGCAAAGCGAGACCCGAGAAGCGCGCTAACAGGTTCGGACATTTGGTCTGTAATCTCCATGACGGGGGCCCTAATATGGCCGATGAACCGGAATTAAACTTGCGTAAGAAATGCCAAGTGCGCTTGTATCTTAGGCAGGTTTCCCGTCTCGTAGAAGTCTGAATATTTTGGAGTTCTGATATGCGCCACCTGTTCGCCGCCGCCCTGCTTGTTGCAGCCTCCCCCATTGCACATGCCCAGAGCGAGTTGCCCGAGCCGTTGCGGCTTGCGATTGCGGCCAATGATAAGCTGCCCGGGTTCACCTTCGACATTGAGCGCACCTCGACCGACACCGGCGAAGATGGCGAAACACGCACCGGCTATGCGCGTGTCGATATGAGTGCGCCCGAGTTCAAACAGATCACGCCCGCACACCTTGTGGACCCGGACCAGCCCGGCAGTGCATTCAGTGCTTTGGCTGGAATTGAGGGTGCGCTCGAAGATGGTATCTGGTGTTCCAGCCTGATCTCGACCCCTCCGGAAGCGGACGATGTGGAAGTCATCGCCGAAGACGCCGATACGATCACCTATCAATTCAAGCCTGGCATTGCCGAAGATGCGGATGGTCCTGAAAAGAAGATCCTCAAAAAGTCATTGGCAACTCTGGTTGTGTCGCGAGAGAACCCGGCCATACTGAGTTTCGAGCAGCATCTTACGAAAACGGTCACGGTGTACGTTGTCGCCAAGATCAGATCTGTAGATCTCTCAGCCACCTGCGCGCGTGGCCCCGATGGGAACACCTATATTCAGGAAACATCGAGCGCTTTCGAAGCGTCCGGTTTCGGCGATGGCGGCGGCAATCGCAGCAATATGAAGGTAACTGCGATCTATGACGCTGAAACGGGAACTCAACTGGCCGCTAACTAACGCCCTGCCGGTTCGCTTAGCGCGCGTTCCGCCTCGTTTGCTGCTGCGGCCAGCCTGTCAGCTTCGGCGCGTTCGGCTTCCATCATGTCCACCGCTTGCAGCACGGCGCGGGTGAACGCGTTAAGATCAAACCGGGTGCCGCCGTTGATGTCAAAGCCGCGCCGGACAATCACCACATCGCGCGAGGGTACGATAATAATAGACTGGCCGCGATTGCCGAGCGCGGCGTAAGCATCGGCCGGAACCCCCTCGACATTGTTCATGAGCCAGAATTGTGCGCCATAGCCGTAGCCGTCGCGATTGGTTGGCTGGGCGGGCGCAGGTGTGGACACATAGTCCGACCAGCCCTCGGGCAGAATGCGCTCACCCCGCCAGATCCCGTCTTGCAGATAGAGCTGGCCGAGCCGCGCCATATCGCGCGCTGTGGTCCAGATCTGGCTCGAGGAGAGATAGTCGCCATTCCAGTCGGTTTCGAGCGTCGTATGGGTCGCGCCGATTTTCCAGAGCAGTTCTTCGTATGGCAGGCGAGCATAGAGGGCGTCGTCGCCGAGCCGTTCTCGTAGGGCGCGCATGGCCAGAAGCGTGTCGTTGTTGGCGTATTTCCAGCGCTCTCCGGGCGCCGCTTCGAGCGATTGGCCCGTGGCATTGTCGATCAACCGGCCGCCGCCAAAATAGAGCCGGTCTGTGCGGTTGCCTCTTGTGCCGGAATCGAGCCCGCTCGCCATATGCAGCAAGTGCTCGGTCGTGATCGCCTGACGCGGATCGCTCGGTGTGTCCCAGGCGGCTAGCGCTGTGCGGCCTTTGAAATCGAACAGGCCTGCATAGTTTGCCGCGCCGATGACCGAGACGGATATGCTCTTGGCCACCGACCATGTGCGCTGGGGCGTGGTCGCCGTAATGCCGCGCGCATATTTCTCGCCGACAATTTCGCCTCTGGACATGACAACCACAGCGCTCGTGCGCGTCCCCTCGCCATAAGTCTCGCCATCAAAAGCGAACGATAGCGGCACTTCCAGCGAGCCATAAAAGCCGCGATCCTGTCTTATCCGTGCGGTATCGCCAATGGCGCGCGCGGTGTCGGGGCCGTTGTTTTGTGGCCAGTTAGAGATGCTACCGAGCGTGTCCGCGAAGTCCACATCCGCACCGATGGGCAGTTGGGTGCAACCAAATCCAGCGCGCCAAACGGCGATCCGTGGCGGCAGAGTGTCAGACCAGTCGACCGACACGATCTTACGCGCCCGATCAATGCGTGCGTCAGGCAGTTCGTCATAGGCGATCTGGAAATCGGGATAGATGCCATCGAGTTCGTTTGCTTCGATTGTGTCGAGCGAAACCTGCGAGGTGAACAGGCCAGAACAGATGAAAGCAGCTTTCCAACCGGCCGCCAAAGCCGCATCCATTTCCGGCGAGGCCCCACCCTCTTGCGCCGCAGATCCGGTCGCCATAGCAATGGCTGTGATGCTCAAAAGCAAGTGCTTCATGGGGAGAACTCCTCGTCTGGCAATATGGGCATGACCTTACAATCGAATGTGGCGACAGCAAGGTCGGCCATCAGATGATCACGGTCTTATGTCACACTGCTGCCACTTTTTTTAATTGACCTAGGCGCGTGCTGACCGTTTCAATGGGTTTGCGAACAAGGAGATAGACCGAAGATGGTGTTCAGAACGGGCCTGATGGCGACTATTTTTGCGTGTGCCGCGCTTGCGGGATGCGATTCGGTGAAGTTTCCGGGGTTCACCCAGCCTGATGACGCGGCCTCGCCCGCCGAACAACCGGCCGTCACGATTGAGGATGGCGCAGCGACCCAGGCTGAGAGCAATGCGGACAATACGGGCACTCAGACGCCCGCAAGCAACACCCAGATCACTGATGCCGCAGATACGGCCACCCCGCCGGCAGACACCGCCGCGCCCTCGCCTGCGCCCGATGACAGCGCATCCGAATATGCTGGCATCACGAACCTTCTGTCGGTCAATGCCGCCCGCTGCGCACCGTCGGGCGAAGACACCCAGACCCTTGCCGAGATTGCCAATGCCGAGATGGCCACGGCCACGGTGTCAACACAGGCCGTGAACGCAACAGCCATCACGACCGACACGTTTCCGGGCATTGTCAAAATGGAGCCCCGCCGCGTCCTCGCCTCGGGCAGCGTTTCGAGCGGGCATTGCGGCGCGACCCGTATTGCGGAAAACTGGTTTGTCACCGCCTCGCATTGTCTTGACGACACTTATGACGAGATCCGCCTGATCGCCACTGACAGCAATTTGCGAGACCCGCGCGCAATCACTTTTGAGGCCACCGCGTCTCTTTGTCATTCTGCTTATGGTGGCGCGAGCGGCCAATACTCGAACGATGTTGCTCTGATCGGGATCAGTGACGAAACTGCTGCGATCCTGACCGATGTTCCGATTGCTCGTTTCGGTGCAACCGACCGGCCACTTGGGCCGGTCAACTATCCCAATGCACGTATGGCTGGCTGGGGGCTGACGAGTTTTGAACGGGGTCAGCTTTCAGACACGCTGCTCCGGGCTGATTTAAGCCTTGTCAGCAGTGGCCCAGCGGCAATTACCGTGGCCAGCACCGAAAACTCCGGTCCTTGCATTGGCGATAGCGGGGGACCGCTTCTAGTCGATGAGGCTGACGGTGAGCCGCGCGTGATCGGCGTATTGTCTGTGGTCGAGCAAAACCGGCAGACCGGACAATTCTGTACCGGCGACTATAATGCCCGATACACCAATCTGGGCGGCTATGCCGACTGGATGGAAATGGTCATCGGGACGTGTCAGGCAAACCCGGATCTGTGTGCCCGCTGATCGCGCCTGATCACAAGTCTATCAGGTGACTGGACACGCGCGCAGGTGCAAGGCTTGATGGGGCTTAAAGCCGCGAAAGGTCTCTCATGTTCAAACTATCTCCGGCGCTGATCGGCATCGTCACTTTGTGCATCCTTGCCGCACCTCTGGCCGCCGCCCAACAGGACTTACCGCCCCCGCCGCTTGACGCTCCGCTCCAAGAGCTGCCCGGCTATATGACCGGCGACCGGCTTGGCGAGCTGATCAAACGGATCGATCCGGATGCGGTGGTGCGCGGCAATGGCTATGTGTTCAACGTCGATGAGCGGGTCATGAATGTGATCTATGACGCGGACGCGGACCGGATGCGCATTCTCACAGGGATCGTCGCGATTGACGGCATTCCGCCCGAATTGCTCCTGCGCAGCTTGCAAGCCAATTTCGATGCTGTCCTCGATGCGCGCTATGCGGTTGGCAATGGCCAGCTCTGGTCGGTTTTTGTTCATCCGCTGTCCAGCTTGACCGATAGCGACTTCCTCTCCGGTGTCGCCCAGACGGCTGTTGCGGCGCAGACGTTCGGAACGACGTTTACCTCTGGCGTGTTCGTGTTTGGCGGCGGGGATAGCGGGCGCTTGCATCAGGATCTGCTGCGCAGGCTCGAAGACGCAACGCGCGACGATCGGGGCATTTAGACCGTCAGCCGCGCCAGTCCAGCACCGTCCTATTTCATGATCTTGAACGAGGCGTTTGCCCGCGCAACCGTCTCGCCATCGGCTTTGACCAGCGCTTGAACGAACGCGATAGAGCCGCCTGCTTTGAGCAGTTCCGGTTCCCAACTCATCCATTGTCCAAGTTTCGCGCTGCCAAGATAATCGACATTGAGCGATATGGTCACGAGCCCCGAAATCGGCCGTCCATCCGCCTTCATTGCCTGACCACACGTATAGCCCATCGTGTTGTCCGAAAGCGCTGCGATGAAGCCGCCATGGACCAGCCCGCGAGAGTTACAGTGCTTCTGCGCAAGCCAGACGCCCAGATGTACGCTGCGCGGATTAACCCGTTTGTAGAATGGCATCCACGGCGTCGTCAGGGGTGATGGGCGCGCATGTAGCGTGAACCCATCCGGCGGGGCTTGGTCGCTCATCGACGCTGCCCCAGACGCGCGATCAGCTTGCCGACATCATATTGGTCATCGCCCTCATAGCGCGGCGCATATGTGTCATAGGCCTTGTCGAGCGCGTCTCTGCGCGGGGTGATGCTGTCGCGATTACAGGCATGGGAGACGACAAACCGCTCTCCGGCGCGGATTTGGGCAATGATCGTTTCGGCGAACTGATCCGGCGCCATCCCCAAGCCCCGCATCGCTTCGGGGATCATCTCGGTCCCAACAAAGCCCGGGAATATTGTGCCCACCGTAATAAAATCCGGCATTTCCAGCCGGAACGCTTCGGTCATACCCAGCACAGCGTGTTTGGTCGCCACATAACCGGCAGAGTTCGGCACCGCCACAAAGAGTGAGTTCTCCGAGCCAAGATTATAGATCGCTGCCGGTGTGCCTTGCGCAATCATCCGCCGTCCGAATGCGGCGCAACCATGCCAGACGCCGAACACGTTCACGCCGAAAATCTGGTGAAGCTTCTCAAGCGGCAGATCGACGAGCGGGGATTGGCCTATGCTGATGCCCGCATTGTTGACCGCCAGATCCACTTGGCCAAACTGCTCCCACGCAAAGTCTGCAAAAGCGTCGACACTTTGTGGATCGGCCACGTCCAAAGGTGTCGATTCTACCGAAACACCCGCCGCCCTCAGCTCTGCAACCGCCGCTTCAAGCCGGTCCGCGCGCGGCTCGCCGATCACAATGTTCGCCCCTTCCGCCCCCAGCGCCTTGGCGAGCGCAAAGCCAATGCCCGTTGCCCCGCCTGTAATTGCGACCGTTTTGCCCCTATAATCTGTCATCAAGTGTCTCCCGCCTCGTTGAGCCTCCGGATTTCATTGCGCAATTTCCCGGGCGCCGTTTTGTGATAATGCTGCATCGCAAACCAAGTCGCAACGAACATGATGCCGACATAGAGAAAGACCGTCGCCATCGAATGCGGCAACTCCCCGACATCAAACCAGCCAATCTTCCCGGTTCTCAGCCAGATAAAATTCCAAACCAAGTTGAACACACGCAAAGCAATTAGAATCCCAAGCGCTGCGCCAACCGCCGTCAAAAAGAGATAGGTTCCAAAGCGCGGCCCCTCAGTGCGCATGTAGATGGCTTCGTAGGCGTCCTCGGACACATGCCCGGCGAGCGTTCCGTCGGCCTGATAGGTGGAAAACGTGTCACGCGCCTCGGATTTGGCTTGCGCCCGCCGAAAAGCCAGATAGCTGCTCCACAAGGCAAATGCCAACACGACAATGAAGGCAATCAAGGGACCGGACATAGTTTACTCCATAGACTTTCATCCGGCCTAGAGCGCACGGACCCGTTCATAGGTCAACATACAGCGTTTGCGGGCAAGCCCCCAATGATAGTTGTGCAGCTTGCCGCTCGCCGATATGGCGCGGTGACAGGGGATAAACCAGCTCAGCGGATTGGCCCCCACTGCCGCGCCGGTCGCGCGTTGGGCTTTGGGTCGCCCGACCCGGCTTGACAAAGCCCCATAGGTTTCCGTCTCACCCATCGGAATATCGAGCAGTGCCCGCCAGATCTGCCGCCGGAAAGGTGTGCCGTATAGCGCAAGCGGTAGCGGCTCGTCTTGCTCGAAGGCACGGCTTGCCCAGTGTGCCGCGACCGCATCATCGCGGACAAATTGTGCAGCCGGATAGCGCCCCATCAGATCGGCAAAAGCATCCCGCTCGCCGCGCCCCTGATGCTCGAAGCTGGTCCGCTCCGGTGCGTTTTCGTCGATAAAGCCGAGGCCAACAAGCCCTCTGCGCGAGCTAAGCCAAACCCCTGCCCCAAATGGCGTTTCGGCACGGCCAATGCTCAGCGTCTCCCCGTCTCCCCCCGATTTCGCCTCGCCTGGGCTAAGTCCCTCATGGGCGATAAACAGATCATGCAAACGGCTCGGCGCAGACAGGCCCGTCTCAAGCGTTGTTTCGAGCACACTGGCGCCCGACCGCAACAGCGCGCCCGCTTCGCCATGAGCCAGCGCCGCTTGATATTGGCGCGGTGACAGCCCGGCCCAATTGGTAAACTCACGCTGGAAATGGCTGGTGGATATGCCGAGGATTTGCGCGCAGCTGCGCAGGTCCGGCCAGTCTTTCCAATTGTTGCCGAGGCGCTCGAGGGCGGTGGCCATACGGTCATAGGCGGCGTGCTGTTTTGCAAGGGATTGTGTTTGGGTCATCGCGCAAGTTTAGCGTCCCCAATGGCGAAAACCACCCGATTCATGCGCCGGAGGGTTGATCGGGGTTAACAAAACGTAAATTTTTTGTTTCGATGCAAGAATGACTGTTACCGCGCTCCGCATCCTCGCCTTGCTATTTGCTGCCTATTCCGCGCCCCTTCCGGACGCACCGGCGCAGCAAAGCGAGCCTATGCGGCTGATCATATCCTCCGTCGTGCTGGAGAATCCGGCGATCTGCGCTATTGACTGAGCGCATCCACAGCCGCGTTGATAAGTTGTGGACTGCCCAGCCCTAGCCCATCGAGTTTCGAAAGCTGCGTCTGCGCATCGCCGACAATGACATAGGCCATCTCATCGGGCCGGATAAAGGCTCTGGCCAAACGGCGGATCTCTTCGGCCGTCATGGCTTCGACAATCTCGGTTTCGCGCACGACATAATCATAAGGCAGATCAAAGCGATCAATATCTCTCAACAGGCCAAGCTTGGCGCGCGCTGATTCGAAACTGCGCGCTTTGCTGTTGATGAAGAAGCTCTGCGTGGTGGCTAGATCTTCCTCCGTGAATGTGGTCCCATAATCGGTGAGGATATTGCGGATAAGATCGGTCGCTTCATAGGTTACGTTTGATCTGATCTGGCTATAGATATTGAAACTGCCTTCCGTCTCGGTGCCCGAGAATTGCGAAAAAATGCCGTAAGTGTAGCCCTTGGTCTCCCGAAGTTGCAGGGTGAACCGTGAGACAAAATCGCCGCCGCCCAATATGTAATTTGTAACTGTGGCCGGATAATAGTCGGCATCGGTGCGGACCGGACCGGCATGGCTGAAATTGAAAATTGACTGTTTTGCGCCCGGCACATCGTAGAAGTAGACCCCGGCGTCAGTCGGCCGGACCGGAGTGGGCAGCGGCTCGAATGGGGCGGCGGTCTTCGTCCATCTATCCGACAACCCTGACAAGGCGGCGGCGACATCGGGTTCGCTGATCGCGCCGACAATCCGGATGCTCGCTCTGGAGGGGGCGATATTGGCCTCGAAGAAGGCTTTCAGATCATCAATCCCAAGCGCGGATAGGCTGGTTTGGCTGCCCAATGCGCTGTGAGCACGGATGTCTTCGGCCCCATAGGTGACATAGGCGAGGCTGCGCGCGCCGAGGGCGTTCGGGTTGGCCTTGTTGGCGACAATGGCGTCGAGCGCTTCGTTCTTGGCCAAGTCAAACTCGAACGCGTCCCAGCGTGGTTCGGTGAGGATTTCGGTGAGGATATCCATCACCGGGCTGAAGTTCCGCGCTAGCGTCTGCCCGCTGATGACCAGCGTGTCTTGGGTGACATCCGTATTGATCTCGGCCCCCAGATCCGCAATCGCCTCTTGCAGCTCGGCCGGTGTGCGATTGGCCGTCCCGCGCATTAGCATTTCAGCAACCAGATTTGCCGCGCCGTTTTTGTCGATTGTGTCGAGCATGTGCCCGCCCTTTATCGCCACTTCGAACACAACGAGCGGCACCTCTGTGTCCTCGATGCCCAGCACGGGAAGCCCATTGGCAAGTTCGATCTCCCAGATGTCCGGGGTGGCGAGGACAGGATTGGGACCGGCGGGCGGCTCAACGCTGCGATCTATGACAGATGGGGTCAGCTCATAGGTTGAGGTGATATTGGGATCAAAGGCTTCCTCGGCGCCTTCAATCACTTGTTCTTCCACGACATTTGCTTTGACCGCGCCCTCGAGGGCGAGGCCAACCTGCCCCTTGGGAACAAAGCTTGCGGCGACGAAGGGGCGGTCTTTGATATAGGTATTATAGACGCGCATAACATCCTCAGCGGTGACGGCTTGAAGCCGCGCCAGATCCTCGTCCACAAAACCCGGGTCCTCGGCAAAGATGCCGTACTGCGCAAGGCTGACGCCCTTACCAATCACGCTGCCCAGTCTCTGATAAAAGGCCACTTCCTGCTCGATCTTGATCCGGTTGAGCACCTGTTCGGATACGCCATTTTCCTCAAAGCGGGCAAAGCCGTCTTGCAGGGCCTGTTGCACTGTGTCCAAATCGGTGCCTTCGAAAGCGGTGACGATCAGCATGGTTTCGCCGGCGAGTTCATTTGTGCGGCTGAAAAAATCGACGCTGGCGGTGAGCTGTTGTTCGTCGATAAGTACTTCGTTTAGGGGCGCGCGTTTTCCGTCGGTTAAGACGGATGCGAGGGTCTCTAGGGCGTAGCTATCCTCGTGGTACTGCTCGACAATTGGCCAGCTCATCGCGAGGAGTGGCTGCTCGGCGAAATTGTCTTCGTGGTAGAGCGATTTGGATTGCTCGAGCGTCACCGGACGTGGCTCCATACGGGGGATAGCGGGTCCGCGCGGGATCTCGTCAAAATAGCGTTTCGTCCAGGCGCGCGCCTCTTCAGGATCGAAATCACCGGCGACGACGAGGGTTACATTGTTGGGTGTGTACCAGTTTCTAAAGAAGGTTTTGACATCATCAAGGGTTGCCGCTTGCAGGTCTTCGAGCGAGCCGATCACCTCCCAATGATAGGGATGATCTGCGGGATAGAGATTGCTGCCGAGCACGGAAAACAGGTGCCCGTAAGGCCGGTTATCACTGCTCTGGCGCTTCTCGTTTTTGACGACTTGCTTCTCTTTGGCGAGCACGGGTTCGGTCACCGTATTGATGAACCAGCCCAATTTGTCCGCCTCCGCCCAAAGCATGCGTTCGAGGGCGTTATTTGGCACGGTTTGCAGGTAATTGGTGCGGTCGCGGCTGGTCGATCCATTGGCACCAGACCCGCCAATACGGGCGCTGAGCTGGTCCAAACCGCCTTTGCCGAGGTTTTCGGATTCGAGGAAAAGCAAGTGTTCGAACAGGTGCGCAAAGCCCGTCCGGCCAGGCACTTCGCGGGCTGAACCGACATGGGCAGTGAGGGATACAGCGACGACAGGATCGGAGCGGTCTATGTGGAAAATGACGTTCAGGCCATTATCGAGCGTGAAACTTTCATATGGAATCAGCGGTGTAGCGTTCGTCTCAGCGGAACTGGACGCAACTGAACCGTCTGATCCATCAGGGGAAGACGCGGGGGAGCAGGATGCCAGCATGAATAGCGAGGTCAGGATTCCGGCGCCTAGGATGCGTAAGGTCATTTCATTTACTCCCAAGAGTTTTTTGTTTGATAAGCTGTGTCATGAAACCGACCAGAGGCGCAACAGATTGGAGACAGTTTTGTCGAGGATAAGGCGCTCGGTATCAGACACTTTGGACGGATCGAGACTAACGCGCACGCGGTCGAGATCGAAGAGGATTTCGCGTTGAGCCGTGTCGCGAATGTGGCTCTGTATCCAACCGACAAGGACGAGGCGCACGCCAGCGGTGACGGGGGTTACCTCATGGATAAGCGAGGATGGATAGAGCACCAGATCGCCTGCATCCTGTTTGATAGATTGCGTACCAGCGGGGGTTTCGATGTTCAGCGCCCCGCCCTCATAGGCTTCTGGACTGTTCAAAAACAGGGTAAAGGACAGATCAGAGCGCATTTGGCCGCTGCCCCGACCCATAATTGCATTGTCGATATGGGCGCCGTATCCGCCCCCTTTCGCGGTTCGGCTGAGCAGGAATTTCGAAAAAGTGCGCGGGCGTGCGGCGGACTGAAAAACGGGTTGGCTGGCGAGCGCGTCTTGAGCAATTGCCACAACCCTTGCGCCCGCTTCGCTCGACAAATCGGCCTGTTCATTACGTTTTACGGCGCGGGCGCGGGCTCCGGCGGTGTGTGCGCCATCGCGCCAATCGAGCGCTTTGATCAGGGGCTGGACCTCGGAAAGTCCGGCTTCAGAGAGGACATTGCCGATGGTCAGGAACATGAGGCGTGCCTATTTGGCGAGGGAAAGCTCGAGCCTTATCACACCGACCTGACCGGAAATGGCCGAGGCGGGCGCGGGGCTGTCTGTGGTCACCGGACCGTTCGGCCAGAGCGAAATAAGAGAGTCCAGTTCGGCGCGCAAAACATCACTTACGGGTCCACTCATTTGGTCCGCTTCGGCGCGCGCGACGACGGCAAAGCCATAAGCGTCCTGAAATTCTCCTGCATCTTCAATGATGTCGGCTGGCACGCCGATTGTGTATTCCTCGACGATGACGTCCAGAAGAAAGTCTATTAGCTCGATTTTACTCCCGCCTGCCGCGTCGGCGACCTGAGAGAGATTGGCCTGGGCGGCGGCGAGTTGCGGTTCGATGTCAGCGGCGGGTTTGCCAGCGGCGAGCGCTTCGGACACAACCTCGAACAGGGATTGGTCGAAGCCGAGCTCGGCCAGTCCTTCGCGCTCGGAGGCGTGGGTTTCGGACACGGGGTGGAGCAGGTGTTTTGCGGCAAGTTCGGGCTCGCCCGCGCGATAGAGCGCAAGCCCGGCTTCGACATGGCCGCGCATGAAGGCGACGCGCTGCGGGAGGGATAGGCTCGCGGCGCCGCCCTCGCCTGCTTCGCCCGCCTCGCCTGCTTCGCCCGCCTCTCCGGCTTCACCCGCTTCTCCGTGTTCGCCAGCTTCTCCAGCCTCCCCCGCTTCTCCATGTTCGGCGGACGCGGAGGCTTCACCTGCCTCGCCCGCTTCACCATGCTCACCCGCTTCCCCTGCTTCGCCCTCAATGGCTGCCGGATCGCTGCGCTCGCCCTCTTCGCCGCCGCATGCGCTGAGACCGAGGGTGCCGATCATGGCGAGGCCAAGGCCCAGTCCTGTCCATTTCTTCGGGGTGAAGCTCATTTTTGGTCTCCTTCGGGGGTGTTCGGGTTTGGGGGGCAATCTATTCTGACGCTTGGGGGAAGTAAATGTCGGCCGGTCGGCTAGACGATCAGATCGCGTTGGTCTTCGCGGCCCATAGATAGGATGAGCGGTGCGGTTTTCTGGCGCTCGATGAAGTCTTCTTTGCTGGACAACCCTTGCCAATTGATGCCGATCAGCGATTGGGCGACCGCGCCGCCAAGTGTTGTGCCCGGGCCGAGAATGATGATCCGGTCGGGGGCAAATTCGCGCATGGCGACCTCGATGGCGCGGGTGAAATTGTAGACCTCAGTGACCTGCGCGCCGAGCGTGTAGGCGTGGAGGGTTTTTGTGTCTGTGCTGACGGACTGCCAGATCGTTCCGCGCCCATCAATCATGGGAATGGTTGGTTTACGGAACATATCTGGTGGCAAGTCTGCCAAGCCGCGTTTGGAGACAGGAGCCTGTAGATCGGTGTGGAAGGCGGCGTGATTGGCGAGCATCATGGGGAAGCGGTCAATCACGGGCAGCGCGGTGCTTAAGGCTTTCAGGCCCGTCTCGTTTCCGGCGAGCACGAGCATGCCGCCAAGGTGGATGGAGATGCCGGTTTGGGCGTCCGGGGCTTGGTTGACCTCTTCGATCAGCGTTTCGATTTCTTCGCGTCGGCCAGGGACGGTCTGCCAATTGTCGTCAACCAGCGGATAGACGATCTGGCCGCCGATCAGACTGTCCTGCATATAGGTGCCCATTGTGTTGACGATGCGGGCGGCGTTTTCCTGGGTGGCCGCAGCGGCGCAGGCGAGCGAGATGTACCAGCCCATTGAATTGCCGGTGACGGCGACAATTTCGAATTTTTTTCGGTCGATGGCCGCAAAGTCGCCCATGGCGCATGCGTGGATCAGCAAGGAGGCATTGTCACCGCGTGTGTGGGTGGCGACGGAGTAGCGGTCGGCGCTGTCGAGCGAGCTGAGGTTGGGCTGGGACAGGCGCGTGCGTTCGGTCTCAAAGGTGGCGAGCAGGTCTTTGCGGTGGCCGTGGTGGCGCGCGAGATAGCCAAGCTCGGGCTTATTGTAGGTGCCGCGCCCGGGGCAGATGACGAGCGCTGTCTGTTTGCCGCTCATGTGGCGTCTCCTTGAACGAGGTCGAGGGCGGCGGCGATGATGCTGTCCTTGCTGGGAAGGGTGACGGTTGCGCCTTTGCCGAGGGGGATGAAGCTGTCGTCCGCGGTCAGGCGCGCAAGGTTGGGCTTGTGTTTTGCGCCCTCTACGACGAGCGCCATCAGGGCTTCGCTTTGCGAGCCGGTCTTGCGGCATTCGTCTACGATGAGAACATTTTTGCAGGGCGCGATGGCTTTCAGGATGGCCGCTTCATTGAGCGGGGCGAGCCAGCGCAGGTCGATGATCCGTGTTTTGATCTTGTGGGTTTTGCTTAGCGCCTGCTCGGCTTGGCGGGAGAGATAATAGCCATTGCCATAGGTCAGGATGGCGAGGTCTGTGCCGCGACCGGACTGGGCGATGTCGCCGAGTTTGATG
>CALLCD010000258.1 GCA_938049795.1 uncultured Hyphomonadaceae bacterium
AGGGCTCCTCGCCACACCGCTCAGAGACAGGTTCGGCATCCCCCTCCGCCTGCAATTCTATACGCCTACAGAGCTTTCCCGCATCACCCTCGCCGCTGGCATCAAGCTCGGCGCAGACATCACCGCCGACGGCGCACACGAGATTGCCCGCCGCGCGCGTGGAACCCCGCGCATCGCCATCCGCCTGATGCGCCGTGTACGGGACTTTGCCGAAGCCGAAAATTCCCCCATCGACAAAGCCGCCGCCCAACGCGCCCTCGCACGCCTCGAAGTGGACGAAGATGGCCTTGACGCACTCGACCGGCGCTATCTTGACGCGCTTGTGCGCACTTATGCAGGCGGGCCGGTCGGCGTGGAAACCCTCGCCGCCGCCCTCTCCGAAGCGCGCGATGCGGTCGAAGAAGTCATCGAACCCTATCTGATGCAAAAGGGCTATGTCGCCCGCACCCCACGCGGCCGCGTCGCCGCCCCCCTCGCCTATGAACGCCTGGGGTTACCCATCCCCGGCGGCGCACAAAACGGTCTGTTCACGGAAGACTAACGCGCACCATTCAGCGCAGCCCCGCGACCATTTGCCAACGCAGCAGACGCCATCAGCAAGCCCCCGCTCAAGCCGAGACAGATAGCCCCGATAAACGGCCCCACCACTTGCGCCAGCAGGCCTGCGTCGACCAGCAAGGACAGGCCCAGAATCCCCAATACGATCCGCGCACGCCCGTCTGGCTGCCCAGCCAACACGGCGGCGACACACCCAAAGGCAAGCCAATGCCCCGAGGCAAAGAGCCATAAGGGCGCTAGCAATTTCGCAAAAAACGGCTCGGCGACCTCTTGCGCACCAGCCACCGCCAGCGGCAATCCCGTCGCATGCAGCCCAGCCGTCAGCACCAACACACCCGCGCCAAGCCAGCCCAGAATGCGTGCGCCCGTCCGCTTCATATCACCACCCGCGCGCCACGCCTCTCAAACCAGACCAGAGCGCCAAGCCCCAGCAAAGCAAAACTCCAGATAAAATAATCCTCTCCGACCAGCGCCATCAGCCAGAAAGCCGGCTCGGCGCGTGTTATAATCGCCGCGATATAAATCGCCCCATTGATCAGCAGTGCACAGACAAATCCCGTCGCCATAAGCCGGACCCGCCCCAGCAACAGACCAAGACCAGCCGCCCCATATCCAAGCCCCGCAATCACCGCACACCAGGCCAGCCAGTCAAGCTCCGCATCAAGACGCCCATCGCCCGTTATACGCATCAACCAGATCGCCAGATACAGCTTCACCCCCGCCCATCCGGCCACACACACCGCGAGCCCGCGCCGCGCCAACACGGGTGCACCATAGACACGCAACACCGCCGCCCAGCATCCGATTGCAAACCAGAGCGCCGCCCAGTCATCCTCAATGGCCTCCACTTCCACCGCCATCGCCAGCCGCCACGCCGCGCCTTCCTCTGCCCCCGCACGCGGCGGAGCCTTCAGCAAACGCAAGACGATGCCGCCCGCCAGCCGCCGGACAAAAGACACCCGCGCGCTCATGTCGGCACCGCACGGGGCTTGGCAGGCGCGACGCTCTTTGCTGCCTGTTCCGCCTCAGCCGCTTGCGCCTCGGCCAAGGCCCGCCCACTCGCCGAGAGCTGATAGACATGTCGCGGCGGCCGCCCGGGCTGCGACGGCTCACGCCATTCGGACACAAGCAACCCCTGTTCCTTCAGCCGCATCAGGATCGGATAAAGCGTGCCGGATTTGAGCCCCGTCTCCCCCGAAAGGTCATAACCATGCCACCAAGTGTCAGGCGTTGCGAGCAGCGTGGCCAGCAAACCCCGCGTCTGCGGCGAAGCGTTCGGGCGTCTCGGCATAGATCATCCTCCAGACAGATTATAGAAAGTCTATATATATGGACTTTCATAAATCCGCAAGCCCGCGCATCACGAAAATACGTCAGGCCCTCGCCCGCCCAAGCCGCCAACTTGCCCTGCCCCAAAGGCAAGCGCCTAACACGTGGCCAATGCTCAGCCCCGCCCTTCTCGCCATCACCCTCGGCCTGTTTTCCGCCGTCACCGTCGCGCTCGCCAATTTCTCGACCAAAGTCGGCGGCGACGTGTTGACCGCGCGCATGGTCCTGTCCATCGGCATGGCGCTTTGCGTGCTGCCCTTCCTGCCTTTTGTCCCAGCCCCGCCGCTGGCGCTCTGGCCCAGCCTGATCTTCGCCATTGCCGTCCACTGGGTCTATCAGACCGGCCTCGTCCGCGCACTCCATCGCGGCGACCTCTCCCGCATTTTCCCGATCATGCGCGGCAGTGCACCCATCCTTGTCGCCATCCTCGCCGGCCCCGTCCTCGGCCAGACGCTTAGCCCGCTTGGCTGGCTCGGCCTCAGCGTGGCAAGCCTCGCCGTGATCAGCTTTGCCTGGCCAGAAGCGGCCACCCGCAGCGCCGCACAAATCCAGGCCGACCGCGCCGCCCTGTTGTGGGCCGGGGTCACCGCCCTCGGCATTGGCGCTTATTCGGTTGTCGATGCCAGCGTCATCCGGCAAATGCCCGCCCCATCCACCTTCATCGTCTACCTGTTCGCGCTCGACTGGATCGGCATCACACTTGTCACGCTTTATATCCGGCGCGGGCGTGTCTGGCACCATGTCCGCCCCCAGCTCAAACCAGCCCTGCTCGGCAGCGTCGCCGGAACCCTCTCCTATGCCGCCGCCCTCTACGCCTTCACCCTGACCGATGCCGCGATCGTCACCGCGCTGAGAGAAACGTCGGTCGTCTGGGCCGCGCTGATGGGCGCGCTCTGGCTCAAAGAGGGCTTTGGCAAACGCAGGATCATCGCCGCCTGCGTCCTCGTTTGCGGGCTGGGCCTGATGCAACTGGCCAGCTAAGCCGCCCTCGCCCGGCAATTCTGCATAGCTTTCATACATAAGCTGATGGCTCTGCGACAACTCCCGCCACCAAACCCTGTCCAGCGCAACAGGGTCCGAATATTTTACCGATATTAGCGGGAAAATAGCAAAAATATGTCCTATGCGGCCAAAACCAAACAAACACGTGACCTATATTACCGAAAATACAGCTTGTTGTTGCGCGCCGCTTGCGTCATACGCCGCCCCACAACAACAAAAAACATCCCTCCCGAAACCCAGAACCTACAAGGTCAAATCCAATGATGAAATCCATTCTCTCCGCCACAGCGCTCGTTATGGCGCTCACCCCCGTCGCAGCCGCAGAAAGCCGCGAAGAATTTGAGGTCACGATTGCTTACAACGCAGCCGAACTGATCACAGAAGCCGGCACCGAAGCCGTAACCCGCTCAATCCGCGAACAGGCCCGCGACGCTTGCCGGGTCGAACTGAGCGGCTCGCGCGTCCAGCGCGTCGATGAAACCTGCGTCGCAGATCTTGTCGAAGCGGCCCTCGAAGAAATTACCGAACAGTCAGCCAACGGCTAACCCACCAGAAAAAGCCAAAGACGGGCCCTCCCTCCTTTCAACCCGCTTTGGCATGCGCCGCTCCGTCACCCCGGATCGGCGCAAAATAAAGGCCACTCCCCATAAGATCGGGAGTGGCCTTTTCAATTCCGCTTCAGGTCCAAGCTGAAACCCGCCCCTCAACCCACAAGCCACTCCGGCCGCGCAAACGGCATATCAAGATCGCGCGCCACTTGCTCATGCGTAATCTGCCCACCTGCCACGGTCAGCCCTTCACGCAAATGCGGGTCCGCGTTCAGGGCCGCATGTGTCCCCTGTCCGGCAATCTTCATCACAAAGGGCAGCGTCGCATTGTTCAGCGCATAAGTGCTCGTGCGCGGCACGGCGCCGGGCATATTCGCCACGCAATAATGCAGAATGCCATCAACCTCATAGATCGGATCTTCATGCGTGGTCGGGCGCGAGGTCTCAAAACACCCGCCCTGATCAATCGCAATGTCAACCAGCACCGCCCCGGGCTTCATCCGCCCGAGCATCTCGCGCGACACCAGCTTGGGCGCCGTCGCCCCGGGGATCAGCACCGCCCCGATCACAAGATCCGCCTCAACCACCGCCGCATCAAGGCTCGTCCGCGTCGAATACATCGTCCGCACCAGCCCGTTAAACTGCGCATCAAGTTCGGCGAGCCGCCCATTGTTTCGGTCAAACACAGTCACATCCGCCCGCATGCCAACGGCAATCTCCGCCGCATTCGTCCCCGATACACCGCCGCCAATGATCACGACTTTCGCCGGCGCAACCCCGGGCACCCCGCCGAGCAACACGCCGCGTCCACGCTTGGTCCGCATCAAGGCCCACGCCGCAACCTGCATCGACATCCGTCCGGCCACTTGGCTCATCGGCGTCAACAGCGGCAACCGCCCCTCGCGGTCCGTCACAGTCTCATACGCAATCGCCGTACAACCCGACCCGACCAGCCCCTTGGCCTGAACCATATCGGCGGCCAGATGCAGATAGGTGAACAGCGTGTGGTCTTTGGTCAGCCGCGCCGTTTCTTCAGGCTGGGGCTCTTTGACTTTAACAATCAGCTCGCCCGCTTTGAACACCGCATCCGCATCGGGCAAAATCTCCGCGCCAACGCCAAGATAGTCGTCATCCGCAAATCCCGACCCCTGCCCCGCACCCGCCTGAACCGAGACCGTGTGCCCCGCCCGCACAAGCTCGCCAACGCTTTCCGGCGTCAGACCGACACGCGATTCCTGTTTCTTGATCTCCGAAGGTACACCAATGCGCATAAATCTCTCCTGTGGGGCAATTCGTGCTTATACCCCCGCAAACTCACGCCGGACAATGCCAAACCCGCAAACCGCGAAAAAACACCATAAAAAAACCCGACCTGCGGGGGAAGCAGGCCGGGCCTCTTTCTGTCCGGCAAGGGAGGCATGCCGGACAGGTTCTACAGTTTAGAAGCTCTTGGAGATCGTAAACACGCCGGTCGAGCCATTCCCCGCCAGAGAGAACGTGTCGATAAACCGCGCATCAAAATCAATCCCGAACCAGGTCGCCGTCACCCCGACACCAAAGTCCCAATAATCCTCGCCAAAGCCTTCGCCACCGGAAATGTCATTGTCGAGGAAAGCGAGATAGCCAATCGACGTGCTGAACGAAAGCGATGTCTCGCTGCCCGCAAGCTCGAAACTGTTGCCCAGAGGAAAGCTCAAAGACGCGCTCGGGATCAGAACATCACCCGTCTCGAAATAATAGTCCGGCGAATAGGTCAGATTGAACCCGACCTCCGCCGGCCCGACCGGATAAGACCCGCCCGCTTTCAGCTCGATATAATTCTGGTCCTGAAAATCAACCAACACATCGCCCGCCGCAACGCCAAGCGCATCGGCCAGCACTTGCTGATCGGGCGACAAAGCGGTCGGCACAATAACATCATCCTCGCCCTGCGGCGCGTTCGGATAGAGATAATAAGTAAACCCGAAATCCAGCCCCAGATCGCCAAAGCTCGGCGTGTAACCGAAATAGAAATCAATCTCCGTAGACGAACCATCCGAGATCTGCTCACCCGTGAACGGATTATCGAGATCATCATTGAAATCCACCGTCGAGCCCCAAGTGCCGACATAGAACAGATCACTCGCCCAATCGAACCCGCCCTGAATGGCCGCATCCGCTGAACTTTGCGAGATACCGCGGAACGTATAGTCCGTTGTAACCGCGATATTGGCCGAGAAATTACCGCCGAGGAAATGCGGCTCCGCATCATCCTGCGCAATCGCCAATGGCGTCGCGGCAATCATCAATGCGCCCAGCGCAACACTTTTGAATTTCGAAAACATGGCTCTATACCCTCTTATTACAATCACAGCTCTTCGTGTGATCAGAGCCCTAACCTAACGAGGTGAATCATGGCTTAAGAGCGATCCGCTGCAATTGCGCGCGAACGGGAGCCGCCTGCACAAAACGGGGGCAGGGAAACGCAGAATCGATCAGACTATGAGCGCTTGGCCGCCCCTATCTCGCCGTCAGCGGCGCATAACCAAGATGCATTCCCGCATCAACCAGCAGCGTCTCGCCGGTCACATGTCGGCTCGCATCGGTCAGAAAAAACACCGCACTGTCAGCAATATCATCCGGCCCCGACGCCACTTGCAACGGCACTGACGCGGCCACCCCCTTCTCCACTTGCGCATATTGCTCCGCGCTCATCTCGTCCTTGAACCAACGCGTCCCGATAAAGCCCGGGCACACCGCATTGACGCGAATAACCGGTGCCAGCGCCCGCGCGAGCGACAGCGTCATCGTATTAAGCGCCCCCTTCGTGGCCGCATACGCCACCGAAGAGCCAATCCCCGTCACCCCCGCAATCGAGGACACATTCAGCACCGATGCCGCCCGCCCTGTCTGCCTATGGCTTTCGACCAGCAACTCCTTACACGCCTGCACCATCATAAAAGGCCCGGCGACATTGACCGCATACGTATCTAAAAAATCGTCCCGCGACAGCGCATCAAGATCAGCATGATTGCGGGCATGCCGCGTAATCCCCGCATTGTTGACCAGCATATCAAGCCGCCCCCATTGCGATGCTGCCTCGGCCAGCGCCTTGCACCCCGCATCCGTAGACACATCCGCCACCACCAGCCGCGCCTGCGCCCCCGCACTTTGGCAGGCCGCCACGCTCGCTTCGCCATCGGCCACAGAGCGCGAACAATTGATAATCAGATCCGCCCCGCGCTCGGCCAGCCTGAGCGCAATTGACGCCCCAAGCCCCGTCGCCGACCCCGTCACCAGCGCCGTCCGCCCTGCCAAATCTTTTACCGTCTCGCTCATGCCAATATCTCCCATCTGGTTTTCCAGGAGATACTACACATGTTCAGATAAAACCGGCCAGCCCTATGCGCGCTCAAGCCCGATCTGTTTCGGCAAAGATCGGTATCTTCTGACATTCATCCAGAAAAACAGCCACCCGACAATTGCGGAAGCATAAGTCAACAGCTCGATGAACTCCGCCTGCGCCTGAAAAAATTCGGGCACCATAGAGAGCCGCCATACGACGAAACCGTGCCCAATATATCCAAGCGCAAGACCCACAAGGCAAAAGCTAAACGGTCCGGAAACTCCCCACCTGCGCTGCAACACAAAGATCGGCAAACCAACAAGCAATGCCAGCGGCACACCAACCAGAACCACCATGATCCCGCCCGCAAGTATGAGCGACATTTGAAGGAACAGCCCCTCAGCCACCAAGTCCGGATTGGCCACAACTTGCGCGCCGCCTAAAGGATGGAATAAGAACAGGATGACCGCCGAGAAAATATAGCCCAGAACCGGCGCCGTGACAGCATTGCCAATGATCTTGAAAATATCAGCAGAACTCAGCGGCGCCATTCGAGTTAGCCAGCCTCTTTCTTGTCGCGCACATTGAGATCATATTCGCGCACTTTGCGATAGAGCGTAGACCGCCCGATGCCAAGCTGACGCGACACCTCGGACATATGCCCTTCATAATGGTCAATCGCCAATTGGATCAGATCCCGCTCGACCTGCTCCAGCTCGCGCAATTCGCCCGCCGCATCAAAGATCGCAATCGGCGCATCGCCATTGCCCGCCCCATTCCCCGCAGGCCGAACCTCGACCAGATCATTTGCCGGCTTCGGCATATCCGGCAAATCGGCAAGCTGCGGCGTCAGACCGGAGATTTGCGGAAAGTCCTCCATCTGCAACTCGTCGCCATCACACAGCACAACCGCACGGAACACAGAGTTCTCCAACTGCCGCACATTGCCCGGCCACTCAAACGCCGACAGCATTTTCAGCGCGTCCCCGCTCGCCCCATTGATCCGCGTGCCTTCGGAGGCATTAAACCGCGTAATGAAATGATCAACCAGCGCCGGAATGTCCTCACGGCGTTCCCGCAATGCAGGCATATCCACTGGAAACACATTCAGCCGATAATAAAGGTCTTCGCGAAACGCGCCGGATTTGACCTGCTCGGCCAGATCCTTATTGGTTGCCGAAATAATCCGCACATCGACTTTCGTCGGACGGCGCGACCCGACCGCGTCCACTTCCCCCTCTTGCAAGGCGCGCAAGAGCTTAACCTGAATATCAAGCGGCAACTCGCCCACCTCATCAAGAAACAAAGTCCCGCCATCGGCTTCAACAAATTTACCAAGCGATTTCGACACCGCCCCCGTAAACGCGCCTTTCTCATGGCCAAACAGAATGCTCTCGACCAGATTTTCCGGGATCGCCCCGCAATTGACCGCGACAAATGGCTTGCC
>CALLCD010000259.1 GCA_938049795.1 uncultured Hyphomonadaceae bacterium
GTCATTGAGCGCGGTTGGCCACGACTTCTTGCGTATGGAGCGCTCTTTTACGGCCTGTGGATGATGCTCGTTCCAATATTTGTGGCGATACTTGTCGCGGGTCCACATCGCTGGGCCTCAGCAATAGGTCTTGATGGCGCGATCTGGAAGGCGGTGAAAGTGGGGTTGATCTCTACGGCGGTCCTGCCGGTGACTTATGCATTTATCGCGCCCTTGTCTTCTGGAGATATCCTATTCGACATTTTCCAATGGGCGGTCTTCGCGGGCATCGGTGAAGAGATCCTTTATCGCGGCATGTTGTTCGGATTGCTGTTCCGTTTCGCAGGATGGGGTTTCCTCCCCGCTGCTTTGATCGGTGCGATAGTCTTCGGCATAGGCCATTTTTATCAAGGCAATTCAGTGCTGGAGTTTGCCGGTATTTTTGGCATCACTGCTATTGCCGCCGTGTGGTGGAGTTGGATGTATATCGAGTGGGACAACAATATCTGGGTGCCCGCCGCGCTGCACATTTTGATGAATAGCTACTTTCAGATATTCGACGTCGCCGATGGGACACTCGGTAGCTAGGGTTTCTTTTTCATTCGCGCCGTTGTCGTTTTGATCTCGATCGGGCTGACGGTTCGCCATGCCAAGCGGCGCGGGCACTTCAAGATCACCCGCCGCGATTTGCTCTGGCGACGCGGCCACACCGAAAGGGCGACCAACGGTCTGGCTCGTATCGCATAGGCCACTGATTTCCGGTGTCTCTATCTGTATCTCTGGCGCAGGCAGGCACCAATCAGGCCAGAGGACCGCCCGCCAATTTAGTCCCAATGCCGCCAGAGAGGGCAAAGCCGCGTTCGATATAGTCAAGCAACGGGTCACCTGCCGCAAGCGGCGGCGTGGTGGCGGCCGCTTTGATCCATGCAAAAAAGGCCAGCAGGATATAGTCGCCATAGCCCGGGCTGTCGCCATGCAGCCAATCGGCTTTGGCAATTTCCGCACGCAAGGGCTCGATGGCGGCCCGTGCGTCCGGCAAGACCGCCTCACGCCCCGCGCAGAGCTGTTCGATGGTCGCTCCGAACCGTTGCTCCCGCGAGGCCCGGAAATAGGCCGCGTTTTCCCCATCAAGCGCGCCAAGGACATCGCCAATATAGAGCGGGAAGAAGGCAGGGAACGCATGCTGGCCAAGTAAGCTGTCTATCTCTTTGGCGCGTTCATGCGCGGTGCCAGAGAACAGGGGCGGGGCATCGGGATACGTGTCGTCGAGATAGGCCGCAATGCCCCAGCTATCGCCAATTTCGGTCCCGTCTTCCTCGATCAGCACAGGCACTGTTGCGTGCCGTCCGCCGCAAGTCTTCGGAATATCGACAAAGCCGACCCGCTCTGTCTCATAGGTCAGCCCCTTATGGGCGAGGGCATATTTGGCGCGCCACACAAACGGGCTTTCGACACTGGCAAGTTCGAGGAGTTTACGGGGCATGATCGGCCTCTCAATTTTGACTGAACGGCTTGAGAATACGTCCGGCGCGTGCCTCAAGTAGTTTGATAAGTTCAGGGTCCATGAAACCGTAATTGTCAGGAATGTCGAGACAGATGACGCGCTTTGCGTTCAAATATTTGCGATAGCGTTTCGACAGACGGCTGCGATGGACTTTCTCCATCACAAAAATAATGTCCGCTTCGTCGATCAGTTCGGCGGAAAGGGGGACATCCGCGCGATTGTCGAGCCCGGCGGAAGCGACTTCCAGATTGGGCCATTGCGAGAACACCTGCTCGGCGGTTGGGCTGCGTAATTTGTTTGCGCTGCAAATGAAGAGAATATGTTTCAAGGGCGTCGCGCTCTAAAACCGTCCCGAGCAATTGGCTTCATATTCGGCAATCGCGTCGGGCATCCAGCGGCGGAAATTGTCCGCGCGGGTTTCAGACGCCGGATGCGTGCTCATCCATTCGGGCGGGGCCTGACCCCCGCTCAGTGCGCCCATCCGCTCCCAGAGCTCTGGCGCTTCACGCGGGTCGTAACAAGCGCGCACCAGAAGATCGAGGCCGATCTTGTCCGCTTCGGTTTCATGGTCGCGGGAGAATTTGTTCAGCCCCCCAGAGGCCGCAAATCCGAACGCGCCCATCACCGCACGCTGCTGGGCAACCCCCATATCACCAAGCCCGAGCCCGACCGCCATCTGGCCAAGCTGGGCAATTTTTTGCTGGCTCATCCGTTCGGCCCCATGATGGGCGAGGGCATGGCCAATCTCGTGACCCATAATCACGGCCAGCTTGTCGAGATCACGCAAATCATCGTCCGGCTCGAACACGCCATCATTGTCGCCGGCCACATCCATAATCTGCGTGTAGACGGCGACATAGCCGCCGGGCAGACAGAAGGCGTTGGGCTGCTCAGACGGGACAACATTATATTGCCAGTTAAACTTCTCCGACACCGGCTCGAACCGGTAGCCGTCAGCCAGCAATTCATTTTCGAGCTGGACGGCTGCGCGCTGCAAATCGCGTCCGATGGTGCGCACTTTCTCGACGATCTCCGCCTCGACTGGCCCGCACCGCGTCGTTTCGCACAAGACCCCGCCCGGCTCACCTTGCAAAATCTGCACATAGGACTGCTCGCCAAGCTGTGACGCTTCGTCAATCGAGACCGTGATCAATTGGTTACGCCCCGAAAACGGCACTTCCTGCTGATTGGAAACCCAGTAAACCGCAAGACCGATCAGCGCCACAATGACAATCTTGAACCGTCCGCCAAGCAATCCGCCTGAACGCCCGCGCCCTCTGCCATATCCCTGTCTTGGTCTGCGCATTTTCGTCCCCTTTACTCGAAACTGTATCATATCCGAGCCTTGGCGTGGCAAGCAAGCACGGCTTGTGTATATAAATAGGGATGACCGAGACCCCGCCTATCCTTGACGCAGCGCAAACCGGCACACCGCCCTCCGCCACAGAGCCCTCCGCCAAAGACCGGCAGACACAGATCATCGACGTGATCTGCGAGTGGCTGCTCTATATTTCCGCCGCTTTGATCACCGCTGGTGTGCTGACGCCCTCCGTGTTTCGCCCAAAACTGTTTGGCGGGGACGAATACACCGTGCTCGGCGCAGTGAGCGAACTTGCAGGCTCCGGCCTCTGGCTGATCGCCACAATTGTGATCGTCTTCTCCGTGATCTTTCCGCTGGCCAAAACACTCATCGCGGCGGTGATCTTCCGGTTTGGCAATCGCGGCGCGCGGCGCACCGCCCAGATCATGCAGTTTCTCGGCAAATGGTCGATGCTCGATGTCTTTCTCGTGGCGCTGCTGATTGCGCTGACGCAAATGTCCGAGCTTCGCGCCCTGGAGCCGCGCGCGGGGCTGTATCTCTTCGCAGCGGGTGTTATCCTGAACAATATTGCAACCGCACGCCTGGCCTGGGCGCGCGCCACCTGATCGCCGGAGCACACGAGATATGAGCCAGCCCAAAATGGAAATCCGGATCATTCCGGTCACGCCCCTGCAACAGAACACCTCGCTGATCTGGAACACCGAAACGAAAGAAGGCGTGTTTGTTGATCCGGGCGGCGAGACCGCGCGGCTGATGGCGGCGGCCGAGCAGTTTGGTGTCAAAATCGTCAAAATCTGGCTCACCCACGGCCATCTCGATCATGCGGGCGCGGCGGCTGAAATCCGTGAACTGACCGGCGCGCCAATCGAAGGTCCGCACAAGGATGATCAATGGCTGCTCGACGAGATCGAAGCCCAAGGCGCAAAATACGGCATCACCGATGGCCGCAATGTCACCCCCGACCGCTATCTCGAAGAAGGCGACACGCTGACCCTTGGCGATATGACGTTCGGAGTCACCCATTGCCCGGGCCACACGCCCGGCCATGTCGTGATCTACAATCTCGAAGGCAAGCTTGCCTTTGTCGGCGATGTCCTGTTTCGCGGCTCCATCGGCCGGACCGATTTTCCAAAAGGCAATCACCAGCAATTGCTCGACGCGATTGTCCGCAATCTCTGGCCGCTGGGAAATGATATGCGCTTTGTGCCCGGACACGGACCCATGTCGACCTTTGGTCAGGAGCGACAGGACAATCCGTTCGTAGCCGATGGCGTCTTGCAGGCCGGAGCCTGATCGGACATGCAGGCCGGCTTGCCTCATGGCACTTATGCGCCCGGTCTTGCCGTTCGGATCGTCCTGTTTCTCAGCCAGAACACGGCGCTTGGACGAGGCAAGGCGCGCAAGGTCATGGCCGCGCTCGTGCGCCGGTTCAGCGAGGATCAGCTTGATGCCAACCTGTTTGGCCAGAAGGTCCGCTTACATCTGCACAATAACAGTTCCGAGATCAAAGCGCTGATGAACCCGCACCGCTATGCCC
>CALLCD010000260.1 GCA_938049795.1 uncultured Hyphomonadaceae bacterium
ACAATGCCCGCCAAGATCGCGTCCGGTGCAGACAATCCAACGTCCCCGAGAGATCAGGATCGAATCCGCTTTGTCATTAAACCCGACATCGCGCAGATTGACCGGACCGGATATGCCAATCGAACGGCCTCTGAAATCATCTTTGGTAAACAGGGTCACCGGCGGACCATTGCGGCCCCCACGCCGACCCTGACCACGCTGACCGTAGCCACCGCCTCTATTCCCCCTATGGCCTCTGTCGCGGCGGCCAAATCCGCCCTCTCCACCCCGTCCTCTCGAATAACCGGCATCGGAATATCCGCTTTGGTAAAAAGAGGTCACTTCGCAATCAAGCCCAAGGCGTCCAAGATCTGCCACAGACGTTTCAATCGTCCGGCACCGGCCCGCTCCTGCGCGGTCCTTACACAGGGTCCACGCCCCGCCAATGACCTCCACACTGCGCGCGACATCGTTAAACCCGTCCCGCGCCAGCGTTTCGACATCGCCATAATAGACGCGCGCTTCGCCGCGAAAATTGGTGTCGGAATACAAGATAAGCTGCGCCTGCCCGCCGCGCTGCCCACCATAAAGACCGCCATTCTGATAGCCGCGATCGACTTGCGCCTCTGCCGAGAGCGGTGCAAAAAGGGCTGCAATCGCAAGGCCTAAACCGGCAAGTATATGTGTCCGCTGCATAGGAAGTCTCCTTCTATAATCAGCGGACACATTGGGATATTCAACCTGAATGCTTGATGAGCCAAAGCTAACATTCCGGTAACAGGCAAAACTACTCGCTGGCAGGGGTTTCTTCAGCGGGAGCCTCTTCGGCAGGGGCTTCGGCAGCGGCTTCTTCTGCGGGCGCTTCCTCAGCCGGGGCTTCAGGCGCAGGGGCTTTGGCCGCTTCTTCAGCCGCTTTGGCTTTTTCAGCGCGCTCTTCAGCACGTTCCTTGGCTTTCGCGCCCGGCTCGCCCTTTTTCGGATTGTTGCCATGCTCCCACGCCCAGATCGGGGCAGAGGCACCTTCAACCGTGATCTGGCTCAGAAACCGCGCAACACGGTCGGTCGGGCGCGCGCCCTTGGCGATCCAATCAGTCGCTTTCTGGCCGTCAATCTTGACGCGGTTTTCCGAATCCTTGGGCAAGCGCGGATCATAAGTGCCGATTTTCTCGATGAAACGACCATCACGCGGCGAACGGCTGTCAGCCACAACAACGCTATAGAACGGACGCTTTTTAGAGCCGCCACGGGCCAGTCTGATTTTAAGGGACATTGATATTACTCCTGATGAATTTTGATAGAATGAGAGATTGAAGATAAAGGATTGTCATCCCGGCCGTAGCGCAGCGAAGCGCCGGGACCCAGATTGTCTGGGAGCCCGTTTTCCGGCTGGGTCCCGGATATTTGCTGGCGCAAATTCCGGGATGACAGGTTGGGGGTGCGAGACATTATTGATCGTCCCGTATTTTTTCGTGGTGACGGATCACCTCTGCCACGATGAAATTGAGGAATTTTTCGGCGAACTCGGGATCGAGCGCACTGTCTTTGGCGAGCGCTTGCAAGCGCGCAATCTGCCGCGCCTCGCGCGCTTTGTCCGCAGGCAGCATATCATACTCGGCTTTCAGACGGCCCACAGCTTGGGTCACCTTGAACCGCTCAGCCAGCGTATGCAGCAAAATGGCATCAAGATTGTCGATACTGGCGCGGAACGCCGCGAGTTGAGTTTCGGGAGATTGGCTCACTTCTTATCCCCCCCAAGCCCCGGAAGCGTGCCGCCGCCCACGCCCGGCAAACCGTTCGGCTGAACCGCGCCGCCGCCACCAAGCCCGGGCAATTGCCCCGCACCCGCGCCGCCCATTTTCGCCAAATCTTGCGGAGAGACACCCGCCGCGCCCATCGCGCCCATCATGCCTTTGAGGCCGCCCTTCTTGGACATTTTCTTCATCATGCCGGCCATCTGCTTGTGCATTTTCAGCACTTTGTTGACGTCCTGAACGCTCGTGCCGGAGCCCGCCGCGATGCGCTTGCGGCGTGAGGCGTTCAGCAGCGCAGGCTTGGCGCGTTCGGCCTTGGTCATGGACGTGATAATCGCCTCTTGCCGTTTGAGCACTTTGTCGTCGAGGCCAGACGCGTCCATCGCCTGCTTGGCCTTTTTCGCGCCGGGCAACATGCCCATAATGCCGCCAAGCCCGCCCATGCGCTGCATCTGGCGGAACTGCTCGGCCATGTCATCAAGATCGAACTGACCTTTGGACATTTTCTTGGCCATGCGCTCGGCCTTGGCCTGATCCATTTGCTCGCCGGCTTTCTCCACCAGCGAAACAATGTCGCCCTGCCCAAGAATGCGTCCGGCCAGCCGTTTGGCGTCAAATGCGTCAAGCCCGTCAAGCTTCTCGCCCACGCCGAGGAATTTGATCGGCAAGCCCGTCACCGCGCGCATCGACAGCGCCGCGCCGCCGCGTCCGTCACCATCCATACGGGTCAGCACAAGGCCCGTCAGCTTGAGCCGTTCGTCAAACCGTTTGGCCGTCTCGACCGCATCCTGCCCCGTCAGCGCATCGGCCACGAGCAGCGTTTCGGACGGGTTTGCAATCGAGGCAATCTCTGCCGCCTCGCCCATCATCTGCTCGTCAAGCGTCGTCCGGCCCGCCGTGTCGAGAATGAGCACATCATGCCCGCCAATTTCGGCCGCCTTCATGGCGCGGCGCGCAATATCGGCTGGCAGCTGACCCGCAATAATCGGCAGCGCTTTGACCGTCTCACCAAGCTGGTCCGCCAGAATGGCAAGCTGCTCCATCGCCGCCGGACGCCGCACATCGAGGCTGGCAAGCAGCACCCGCTTTTTCTCTTTTTCCGACAGGCGTTTGGCGAGTTTACCCGTCGTCGTCGTCTTCCCCGAGCCTTGAAGACCCGCCATCATGATCACCGCAGGCGGGCTATCAATCCGCAAACTCGTGTCAATCGCCTCCCCGCCCAGCATCTCGACCAAGCCATCATGGACGATTTTGATGACTTGCTGGCCGGGCTTGACCGCACGGATCACGTCTTCGCCAACCGCTTGCTCTTTGATTGAGCCGATAAATTCCTTGACCACCGGCAGCGCAACATCCGCCTCAAGAAGCGCCACGCGGATCTCGCGCAAGGCCGCTGTGACATCTTTCTCAGACAGAGCGCCGCGTCCGGTCAGCCCGTCAAATATGCCGCCCAAGCGGTCTGTCAGTGCGTCGAACATCAGTCCGTCTCCTCGTTTTGCGCCAGTTTGAACGGTCAAAATGGTGCGCGCAGCCATTAAGCGCAAACCAAAAACGCCCCACTGAGCGAACCTTCGCCGAGCGGGGGGCCTCGCTGATCTCCAATTCGAATGCCGAACCTGTACCAGTCAAAGCGCGCTTCTGGATTTTGCGCGGAATGTGAGAGCGTCAAAGCATAGGCCGCAAAAAAACGCAACTTTTTGTTTTGTCTCCCGCTAAAGCGATGAGACGCGCCTTCGGCGGCTCATGGGCGGCGCAGCCGACCGGAGACAAGACAAAAAAGGAGCCATCAGCTGGCAGAGCCACGTCTCATCGTGAGCGCAGCGAACGGGAGACAAACAAAATGCGCGGCGCAGCCAACCGGGGACAAAAAACATACCCCCCTCAATCCGGCAAACAGCCATTATCTATCAGGATCGCCCGCGGCGCATCAGGCGCTCCGTCCGAAATCTCGGCCCGGCCACCTGCCGCTCGCGCAATTGCCATCGCCGCCGCCACATCCCAAAGCCGCGCGCCAGTCTCGGCATAGCGATCAACCCGTCCGCACGCGACATAAGCCCCCGCAAGCGTCGCCGTGCCCAACATGCGCACCTTCTTCCACGCCGCAAAATCAGCCGCCATCGCCTGCAAAGCCGCCGCACTATAGTCCGCCATAACCGGCAGCCCCGTTGCGAGAATCGCACGGGATGTCTCGCGCACCGTGCTGACACGGATCGGCACACCATCAAGCAACGCAGGCAAGCCCTCCCCGCCGCTCATCAGCTCGCCCGAGCCAATATCATAGATCGCTCCCAGCACCGGCGTCTCGTCCCGCATCAATGCAATCGAGACCGCGGAGAGCGGCATCCCGCGATTATAATTGGCCGATCCATCAAGCGGGTCCACCACCCAGTACAGCCCGCCCAGCGCACCAGACGCCCCGCTCTCCTCGGCCAGCACGGGCAAGTCCGCGCCCTCGTTCAGAATAGACAGGATCAGCGCTTCAGCCTTCCGGTCTGCGGCCAGCTTGATGTCGCGCCCCGTCTCTTTGTCGATGCCTTGGGTCGCCTCCGACCGGCCCGCAAGAAACGCCCCCGCCTCACGCGCCGCTTGGCTCGCCAGCGCCAGAAAAGGAGCAAGATCAGCGATCATAAAGCAGGATCAGCCGTCTCGACGCTTAAAGGCCGGTTGAGCAATTGGGCCACCGCCTCACGCACATCAAGCGTGCCCGACAGAATATCCGCCACCGCACGACAGATCGGCAGATCCACCCCATGCCGTTCGCCAAGCGCACAAATCGCCGGCGCAGAGCTCACCCCTTCGGTTACTTGCGCGCGGGCACCAAGAATCTCGGCCAGCGGCGTCCCGCGCCCCAGCGCCAGCCCGCACGACATATTCCGCGACATATCCGAACTACAAGTCAGAATCAGATCGCCCAGCCCACAAAGCCCCGTCAGCGTCTGCGCCTGGGCGCCCATCGCCACGCCGAGCCGCGTCATCTCCGCAAACCCCCGCGCAATCAGCGCCGCATGGGCCGACTTGCCAAACTCCAGCCCGACCGCAATCCCGCACGCAATCGCCAGCACATTCTTCACCGCCCCGCCAATCTCCGCCCCGATCAGATCATCGCTCGTATAAAGCCGGAACGCAGGCGCGCTGATCGCTTTGGCAAGCCTGTCGCTGGTCTTCGGGTCAGCACAAGCCAGCGTGACAGCGGTCGGCAATCCGCGCGCAACATCCGCTGCAAAGCTTGGCCCCGACAGCACCGCCGGCACGCTGTGCGGTATCTCTTGGGCCAGCACATCAGTCATCAGATCAAGCGAGGTCTGCTCAATCCCCTTGGCGCACAAGACAATCGGCAAGGACGCAGCCAAATGGGGCTTCAGTTCGGCCAGAACCCGCCGCATATGCTGGGCTGGAACCACCGCCAGCAACATGTCCGAGCCATGAAGCGCAGCCAGATCAGCACTCGCCCGCAGGCCCGAATGCAGCGTGACATCTGGCAAATAATGCGTATTGATATGGTTGGCATTGATACAGTCCGCGCAATCGCGTTCAAACGTCCATAACAGCGTCTCATGGCCATTGCCCGCAAGCAGATTGGCAAGCGCAGTCCCCCACGCGCCACCCCCCAAAACCCCCGCTCTCAAAACGCGTCTTTCAACTGTTCACCAATCGTCTGCAAGCTTGCAGCAATATCCTCGTTAACCAGCGCGTAAACCGCCATATCACTCCACGTCCCGTCATTCATCCGGTAGGCCGAGCGCAAGATGCCCTCTTCCCGGGCCCCCAGCCGCTCCAGAGCCCGCATCATACGGTCATTGCGCGGCGAGACATTCCAGAAAATGCGCTGCGCCCGCCAGGCCTGCGCCCGCCGGATCATAGCTTCTTGCAGCGCGGCAAAACTCACCCAATCGCGAAACCCTTTGTGCAGCCAGATAAAGCCGATCTCGACACTGCGATGGGTCCGGCTGGCGCGCAAAAAGGCCGCTCCGCCAATATTGGTATGATCATCTTTGGTAAAGGCCGTCATCGGGAAAAACCGGCCCTGCTCGGTCAGTTTCCTCATACGGTCGAAATAGGATTCAAAACTGGTCCCGCCCCCCGACATACGCGGCAACCAGTTCCACGCAGCCTCTTTTGCGCCATCCTTCTTGATGCTCTTAAGAAAGCTCTTGTCAAACGGCATCTCTGGCGTCCCGACCGGCAAAACCGTCAGCCATTGGCTTTCAACATTTGGCGCATCTAACTGCATGATTGATAATAGCGTTAGGGGACAGCTTCACAATATCAAATTCAAGGTTTTTTAATATCCTCTTGTCCTGCCCGCTGCTAGCTGTGGCCCAGTCTACACAAACCGGAACAGCCAATGCACCTCCCCACCCTCCGACAATTGCAGTTTCTCTGCGCGCTTGCCGATCATGGCTCCTTCTCGCGCGCCGCCGAAGTGTCCCTTGTGGCCCAGCCGACCTTATCTGCGGCCATCAAAGAAGTCGAAGAACTGCTCGGCGTGCGCCTGTTCGAACGGGTCGCGCGCGGGGCAAGACTGACCCCGGCCGGTGAAGACGCCGTCGAACGCGCCCGCCAGATCCTCGCCGACACCCAAGACCTTGTCGCCACCGCGCGCAAGACCAATGCCCCGCTCTCAGGCACCTTCCGGCTCGGCGCCATCCCGACCATTGCGCCCTTTGTCCTGCCCCAAGCGCTCAAACAATTGCGCGCCGACTATCCCGCTCTGGCGCTTTATCTGCGCGAGGAGAAAACCGCCGAACTGATCCTCGCCCTCAAAAGCCAGATGATCGACGCCGCCCTGATCGCCCTGCCCTGGCCGATGCCCGGCACGCAGACTATGGAAATTGCCCCCGACACATTCTGGCTCGCCTACCCGGACGGCCATCAGCTCGGCACAGCCAAATCGGTCACCCCCGCAGATCTGGAAGACGAAACACTGCTCCTGCTCGAAGAAGGCCACTGCCTGCGCGGCCATGCCCTGTCAGCCTGCTCCCTGCCCGGCGTCGAACGCGGCAAAGAGTTCGCCGCAACCAGCCTGCAAACCCTCGTTCAAATGGTCGCAGGCGGACTTGGCCTCTCGCTTGTCCCCGAACTGGCCATCAAATCCGGCATCACCGAAGGCACCGGCACCGCCGTCCGCAAATTCTCCCAAGCCGTCCCCAGCCGCACCATTGGAATCGCATGGCGCAAAGGCTCGGCCAGTGAAGCCGACGCCCGCCTGATCGGCAATGTCATCAAGGATCTGCTCGACGCGTCCCCGCCCGCTTAGATCGTCGATTTGGCGCGGAACACATCTTCGTCGAGCTCGCCTTCCCATTTCGCCACCGCCGACGCCACCGCCGCATCCCCCGTCACATTGGTCACCGTCCGCATCATGTCGAGAATCCGGTCAAACGGGAAAATAAACGCAATCACCAGCAAAGACTGCGCCTCGCTCACCCCGATCACTTGCAAAACCGCAAAGGCGAGCAGCAGCCCCGCGCTCGGAATGGCCGCCGCCCCAATCGAAGTCGCCGTCGCCGCAAACGCCACACCGATATATTGCGCAAGCGTCATTTCAATCCCGATGGCTTGGGCGGCAAACAGAGCAATCAACCCGAGATAAATCGCCGTCCCATCCATATTGATCGTCGCGCCAACCGGCAACACAGACGACGCCACCGCCGGCTTGATGCCAAGATTCTCCGTCGCATTTGTAATCGTCACCGGCAATGTCCCCGCGCTCGAGGCGGTCGAGAAAGCCACAACTTGCGCGTCGCGTATCCCGCGAAAAAACCGCACCATCGGCAGACGAAGCGTCAGCTTGATAATGCCAAACCCGTGCACAAGGATCATGTGTAAGAAGCAGGCAAGATAAAGCGCCAAAGTGAGCAGCGCCAGATTGTCGAGAATGGCCAGCCCGCGCGTCGCCATCACCCACGCCATCAGGAAGAACACACCAAACGGCGCAAGCTCCATCACCATCACGGTCATTTTCAACATCACCTCGCTGGCACTGTTGATAACATTGACCACAGGCCGCGCCGCCTCGCCCGCCAGCAGACAGGACACGCCGAACAGAATAGCAAAGAAAATGATCTGCAACACATTGCCCGTCGCCCCATCACTCATCGCAATCAGAATATTGCTCGGGATCACCGCAAAGAGCTTTTCCAACAGCCCCGCATTCGCCGCCGCTGATCCGGCCTCGACCCGCCCCTGAACACTGCTGATCGCGCCATCGGCCGCCACAGTAAAATCAACCCCGACCCCGGGCTGCAGCACCGTGCCAACAATCAGCCCAAGTGTCACCGCAAACGCCGTCGTCGCCATATAAAGCGCGATTGTTTTGATGCCGAGCGAGCCAACCCGCGCCGGATCGCCCATCGCCGTCACACCGGACACAAGCGTGACAAAAATCAGCGGCACCACCAGCATTTTGATCAGGCTGACAAACGCATCGCCAAACGGATCAAACCACGCATTCGCAAAATCGGTCGCCGCCTCAACCCCCATCCCATAGCGCACGGCAAGACCGGCCCCAAGCCCCAGCACAAGGCCGACCATAACCCGCTTCCACAAAGTGATTTTCGTCCAGCCCATGCGGTCAACTCCCGATATAGTCATGCCCGAACCAGACCGTAGAGCGCTCGCCGCCAAGGTCAATCATTGTGTTGCGATTGCCACTTAGGGGCAGGCTTGCGCATCAATCCGCCGCGCAAGGAAAGCGGCCGGATCGCCATTTGAATAATTAAGGGCAAAATAGACCCCCGAATCGGTCACGCACCGCCCCGCCTGTTCGGCAAGCGCTCCAAGCTCCGCCCGTGCCGCGCGGCCCGCCTCGTCTTCAAGATTTAGCAGATACACCACCGGATAGGCCGACCCCGCCTCCGGCAAGCCAATCTGCGTACGCGGCGGCAAGCTCGTATCTGTGCCCGTGGTAAAAACAAGGCTCGGCTCGGCATAACCCACCGCTTGCACGCGCGCGGGAAATGGCGGCTGGCAGCTCTTGCGATAAAGCAGCGAATGGGTCTCAAGCGCGCACACTTCCGCCAGCGCCAGACGCACCGTAACCGTCGGCTGCATCCACACCGCCCCGGGCAAGAAAACCGCACGGATATGCCAGCCCAGAAACACGCTCGCCAAAATCGCGAAGCTTAGGCTCGCCCCATACCGCCGGACCACCCCAAACACGGCCGCCCCAAACAATGCCAAACCGCCCGCCCCAAGCCAATGCAAATCCATTGCGGGCAATTGCCCCCAGACCGCCAGCACGTCGCTGCCCGTCGCCGCAAATTCGAAATCCCCCGCCGCCTCGGCCTGCCAAAGCTTAGCCCCAAATGGCGAGGTCGCAAACATCAGAGCCAATCCACCCAGCCCGAACAAACCAAGCGAGGCAAAGCGCGACCAAGGCATCCGCACCCCCGATTTAAGCTGCCCCATCATCTGCACCACGCCCCAGCCACAAATCAGCGCCAGCGCCGGATAGGCCGGTAAGATGTAATGCGAAAGCTTGGTCGGCAAAAACTCGAAAAAGATCCATGTCGGCACCAGCCACGCGGCCAGAAAAATCAGCCCCGACCGCTCCGACGCCAACACATCAAGCGACCGGCCCCGCAACGTCTTGACTAGTAAGACCAGCGAAGGAACCAGAAACAAAGTCGCCGGAAAGAAATGCGTGACGAGAAACATCAGATGATACCCCGGCAATCCACCATGCCCTTCGGACGCCCCAACCAGTTTGTCCTTCAAATCCTTGCCCACCGCCCCTTCGAGAAACTCGCCAGAGGTCGCCAATTGCACGGAGATAAACCAGGGCAGAGCCAGCAGCGCGAACAGCAACAGCCCGCGCCAATCGGCCAGAGGCTTGAGCCAGCCCGCCGCTCCCCGCACCCGCCAGAGACACAGCGCAGCCAGCCCCGCCACGAGCATCGTCACCGGCCCCTTGATCAAAAAAGCGAGCCCCATCGCCCCCCAGAACAAAGCCCCAAGCCGCCTCTGCACCCGCCCGTCCGCCTCACTTCGCACATAAAGCCGCGCCAGCGCCCCCATCGTCAGCACCGTCAAAAACACGAGCACCGCATCGGTTTTGGCAATATGCGCTTCGGAGGTCAGCAACAGCCCCGCCCCAAACATCGCCGCGCCCAGAAACGCCCCGCGTCGCCCGATCAGCACAATCCCGCACCAGAACACGGCAAGCGTCGCCAGCACCGCGCCAATCAGAGACGGCAGGCGATACGTCCAGATCTGGTCCTCCGCCCCGCCCCCGACCGCTTTGGTCGCGCCTGCCTGAAGCCAGTGAATGCCCGCCGGCTTCTTGTTACGGCCTTCGTCCTGATAGCGGATCTCGATGAAATCGCCCGTTTCGAGCATCTGTTTGGACGCTTGGGCAAACCGGCTCTCATCGCGGTCGAGCGCTGGCACAAGAAGCACACCCGGCGCCGCCGCACAAAACGTCAGCACGGCCAGAATGAGCCACGGTTTCCAGCCGCTCGACAATCGGGAGAGCAAAGTCATGCCCCCAGCCGTGCCTTGGCGCGCGGCCACCGTCAAGCAAGCACACCGCCTCTCAGCCATGATTTTCAAGCAATCGCGCGCCTAGGGTCTATGCAAGAGCGCAGCGGCGATATATAAGTCTCTTTAGTTAGTGCAAACCTGCATATCGCCCTGACCGCCCGGCCCTAGCGCCGGGCGAGGTCGTTCTGGAGGCGGTTTTTCTAAGAGGATTTGAGACCTATGGCCGATATTCTGATGCCCAAAGCCACCGCTGTCTGGCTGATTGACAACACCACGCTGACCTTTGACCAGATCGCCGACTTTTGCGGCCTCCACCATCTCGAAGTCAAAGGCATTGCCGATGG
>CALLCD010000261.1 GCA_938049795.1 uncultured Hyphomonadaceae bacterium
CGTCACCACGCCGCAAGCCAGAAGCTCTGCGCCCTTGGCACAATTGACCGACTGTTTGCCCGCCTTGCGCGTGCTTTCAAGCTCCTTCTCGGGCAGGATAAATCCATATCCCGCGCTTGACGCCACGAGCCGCTTCCGGTCCGGCGTAAACTTGAACATGGTGACAATTTCAACACTGTCCTCAAGCTCGATTGACAGCCGGATCGGCTCGCCATGTCCGCGTCCGCCAGGCAATTTTTCCGCGCTGATCGTAAACGCCCGCCCATCGCTTGCCATCAGGATCAGCTTGTCATTTGAGTTCATCTCCTCGGCAAGATACAGCTCGTCCCCATCCTTGAATTTCGTCGTCTCCAGATCGTGCCCATGGCCCTTCAGGCTCCGGATCCAACCCTGACGCGAGAGCACCACCGTCACCGGCTCTTTCGGCGTAGACGCTTCCAGCGCTGCGGTCAGATCAATCTCCGGCATGTCCTCGAAACCGGCTCGCCGGCGGCCAAGCTCGCTTGACGGATCAAACGCTTTGCGCGCCTCTTTGAGAAGCCCCGCAACCGCTTTCCACTGCCGCTTGGTCGAACCGAGCAATTTCTGGATCTCTTCGCGTTCTTCGAGCAGCTTGGTGTGCTCGCCGCGCAATTCCATTTCTTCCAGCTTCCGCAACGCCCGCAAACGCAAATTCAGGATCGCTTCGGCCTGAATATCCGACAGAGCGAACGTCTTGATCAGCTCTTCTTTCGGATGGTCCTCATAGCGGATGATCCGGATCACTTCGTCAATATTGAGATAGGCAACCAGATACCCGTCAAGCAGGTGCAGCCGCTTCTCGATCTTGTCGAGCCGGAACTGCGCGCGCCGCACAACGACCTCTTTGCGATGATCAAGATAGGCCTGCAAAACCGCCCGCAGCCCCATCACTTGCGGCGCGCCCTTGTGCAGCACATTCATGTTCAGCGAAAACCGCGTCTCCAGATCGCAGACCTTGAACAGGCTCTCCATCAGAACCGCAGGTTCAATCGTCCGCGAGCGTGGCTCCAGCACCACCCGCACATCTTCAGCGCTTTCATCGCGCACATCGGCCAAGAGCGGCACCTTCTTCGCTTCAATCAGTTCAGCCAGCCGCTCGATCAGACGCGATTTCTGAACCTGAAACGGAATCTCGCTGACAATGATCTGATACTGCCCGCGCCCGAGATCTTCCACGCTCCAGCGCGCACGCATGCGGAAGCCGCCGCGCCCCGTCTCATACGCTTCAAGGATGGACGCCTTGTCCTCGACAATCACCCCGCCCGTCGGAAAATCAGGCCCCGGCATCACCCGCAAAAGGTCAGCCGTCGGCGTATCGGGATTGTTGACCAGCAGCAGCGCCGCATCAATCGCCTCGGCCGCATTATGGGGCGGAATACTTGTCGCCATGCCCACGGCAATCCCCGTTGCGCCATTGGCCAGCAAGTTCGGATACCCCGCAGGCAGCACAACCGGCTCGGTGTCGGTTTCTGAATAATTCTCCCGAAAATCAACGGCGTTCTCATTCAGCCCATCAAGCAATAGCTCGGCCGCTTCAGTCATCCGCGCTTCGGTGTAGCGATAGGCCGCCGCGCTATCGCCATCAATATTGCCGAAATTGCCCTGCCCATCGACGAGCCGATAGCGCACCGAGAAATCCTGCGCGAGCCGCACCATCGTATCATAGATCGACGCGTCGCCATGAGGGTGGAAGTTCCCCATCACATCGCCGACAATCTTGGCACATTTGCGATAGCCGCCATTCGGATCAAGCTTGAGCACGCGCATACCGTACAAAATCCGCCGCTGCACGGGCTTGAGCCCATCGCGCACATCCGGCAAGGCCCGCGCCGTAATCGTGGACAAAGCATAGGCCAGATAGCGCTTGGACAGCGCCTCGCTCATCGGTTCATTAATGATGTTGCCGGGTTCGGTGTCTTCAATATCGGACATCAGAGCGCCTCCTGCGCATGGTGCTCAGTTTCGTTTCGTCTTAACAGAAACCGCTATTTGGTTAACCAATTGAAAATCCATAACGGATTCGGTGCTTATCCGCTATGAGAGAATGCCTCTAAAGTGTCATCATCCACGCAGCCACACGATTTGAGCGAGCCAGGCCGGAAAACCTGCAATCGCGGCGAGAATCGTGTGGGCAAGCCAAGCAAGTTCAGCTAAAAAAACCCCAAGTACGGAGCGCAAATCACTGTCTCCCAAAAGGGTCCGCGACCCGCCCGATCCAGCAGGAGCTCTCAATGCGCGAAATCCATCACCTCATCAATGGCAAGTCCGTCACCGGCACATCCGGCAATATGGCCGACATCTTCAACCCCAATACGGGCGACGTGCAGGCCAAAGTCGCCCTCGCCTCGAAATCAGAGATGGACAAAGCCATCGAAGCCGCCGAGGCCGCTTTTCCCGCCTGGAGTGCCATCAACCCGCAGCGCCGCGCCCGCGTCATGTTCGAGTTCAAGACCCTGCTCGAAAAACACATGGACGAACTGGCCGAACTGCTCTCGCTCGAACACGGCAAAGTCGTCGCTGACAGTCGCGGCGATGTCCAGCGCGGGCTCGAAGTGGTCGAATTTGCGTGCGGCATTCCGCATGTCCAAAAGGGCGAATACACCAATGCGGCAGGTCCGGGCATTGATGTCTACTCCATGCGCCAGCCGCTCGGCGTGTGCGCGGGCATCACCCCGTTCAACTTCCCCGCCATGATCCCGATGTGGATGTTCGCTATGGCCATCGC
>CALLCD010000262.1 GCA_938049795.1 uncultured Hyphomonadaceae bacterium
CGATTTCAAAGTGCTGACCAATTCCGCGCTTGACGGTGTGCCCGAGGCCAAGCCGTGGCTGCTACCCGTCGATTTTTCCGGCACCAAAGAGGCCATCGCCGCCAATGTCGCCATGCGCCGCGATGCGCTCAATCACATAAAATCAGGCGGGTGCATCATCGTCTTCCCCGGCGGCGGCGTTGCGACCACGCCGCGCCCGTTCGACCGGACCGCTGTTGATGATGCGTGGAAACCGTTCACCGCCAAGCTGATCACCCATTCAAACGCGCATGTCACGCCGATCTATTTCGAGGGCCAGAACTCGCGCCTGTTCCAGCTTGCGAGCCACTTCTCGCTCGAGCTGCGCCTCGCCCTCGTCTTCCGCGAAGTGAAACGCCGCATGGGCAAGCCCGTCAGTGTCGAGATTGGCCAGACGCTCAGCCCCGAAGACATTTCCGGCGCAGGCAAACGCGACGAGCTGATGACCTTCCTGCGCGAGAAGACCTACGCCCTTGCCGGTCCCAAACGCCATGAACGCTACCGCAAAGCCGCCATCCGCTTTCAGAAAAAGAAACCGCTGGTCTATCGGTAGGAGCCAGACATGCCGCTTGAACAGATTGCGCTCATCGCCAGCATCATCTCGTCGCTCGCCGTCATCGCGTCCCTGATTTTTGTGGGTATACAGCTTAAACAGAATAGCTTGGCCACGCGCATGATGACCGCGCAGATCAACACGCAGATCATGATCGAGAATTTTGGCCGGGTCATCGATCATCCCGACATTGCGGCGATCTTCGCGGGCGAGCGCTCACCGGATTCTGTCACGCCCGGCGAAGCGGTGCGCATTGGCAATGTGTTCGGCGCGACGTTCCGGCATTTTGAAATGCTGCACATGCACCAGCGCTATGGCATCCACGAGCTTGAGATGTGGCAAGCCAGCGAAGCGCGTGTGGACGAGCGGATTGCCAACCCGATTATTCGCGGCTGGTGGGAGACCTCGCGGGGCAGCTATGGCCCCTCTTTTGTCGCTTATATGGACGGTAAAATTGCCGCTTTCCTCAAGGCCAATCCGGATGCGCCAGAGACCGTCCCGTTCGCGTGGACCGTTCAGGGCGATGAGCCGGACGCGCCTGCCAACACGCCCACAAGCGATTGACGCGGCGCTCTGTGGCGCGCAAGCTAAGCCCAAACAAAAGACCGTTCGGGGAGCCATCACGATGACCGCAGCTTCGCAAGCCGCCGCCCTGCTCGAGGCCGCCCATGCGCTTGGCCCGGACCTTCGCGCGCGCGCTGACGAGATCGAAACCGCCCGCCGCTTACCCGCCGACCTTGCCGCCGACATGGCGCGCGTCGGCATCTTCCGTATGGTGACACCTTCAGGGCTTGGCGGGCTGGAACTGCCCCCTGCCGATATCGTCCGCACCGTCGAAGCACTCGCCACACACAATGCCAGTGTCGGCTGGTGCGCCATGATCGGCGCGACAACCGCACTGAACGCCGCCTATATGGACGAGGCCGCCGCGCGCGAGATTTATGCCTCGCCAGATGTCATCACAGGCGGCGTCTTTGCGCCGATGGGCAAGGCCGTGGTCGAGGGCGATGGCTATCGCGTGTCGGGCCGTTGGCAATGGGGGTCAGGCTCGGCCAATTGCACATGGCTGTGCGGCGGCGCAGTGATCATCGAAGACGGCGAGATGAAGCGCCTGCCAAACGGCGCGCCGGATGCGAGAATGATGGTCTTTCCTGCGACCGATGCCGCCCTGCACGACACATGGCAAGTTGCAGGCCTCAAGGGCACAGGCTCCGGTGATATATCCGTAGACGGCATATTCGTCCCCGCCGCCCGTTCGGTCTCGCTCGTGACAGATACACCCACGGCCCAAGGCGCGCTTTATGCCTTTCCCGCTTTTGGCCTGCTCGCGCTTGGCGTGGCCGCGGCCGCTATGGGCAATGCGCGCGGGAGCCTTGAAGACATCAAAGCCCTTGCCCGTGCCAAAAAATCCCAAGACTCGTCCAAAACCCTCGCCGAGAAACAGGCCACCCAGATCGAGATCGCCCAGCTCGAAGCGGCCCATCGCAGCGCGCGGGCCTATCTGTTCGACGAGATCGCCAAGACATGGGCGGTCGCCCAAGACACCGGCGAGATCCCCCTGCCCGTCCGCGCCGATTTGCGCCTCGCCTGTACCCATATGGTCCGCACCAGCGCCGACATTGCCCGCACCGCTTACGATATTGGTGGCGGCGCCGCACTGTTTCTTGACAATGATCTACAGCGCCGGTTCCGCGACGCCCACGCCATCACCCAACATGTCGCCACAGCGCCGGCCACCTATGAGCAGACGGGACGCATCCTGTTGGGCCTCGACACATTTGGCGGCATGATCTAGCCCTGTAGCAGAGCAAAATCTTGAGGCCCGGGCGAAGGGGCAAAACCGATGATATGCAGACATTGGCGCGGCTGGACCACGCGGGAACAGGCGGACGCCTATCAGACACTTTTGACCGGCACCGTCCTGCCGGAGATTTTCGCGCGCGGCATTAACGGCCTCATCCGTTATCAGGCTATGGCCCGCGATATGATCGGCGAGGATGGCAGCCCCGAAACCGAACATGTCGTCGAGATCTGGTTTACCTCCATCGACGCCATCAAGGCCTTTGCCGGAGACGATTACGAGGCCGCCCATATGCCCGACGCGGCGGTCGCTGTTCTCAAGCGCTGGGACGCGAGCGCACTCCATTATAGACTCCTCGATATGCAGGATAAGGGACCGGCCGCATGAAACTCTCACTTGGCCCGGGCACGCTCGTTGCCGCCGCTTTCATTGGCCCCGGCACGGTTACCGCCGCAACAGTGGCGGGCGCAAACACCGGCTTTGCGCTGGTCTGGGTGCTCGTCTTTGCGACGCTGGCAACGATCATTTTTCAGGAAATGGCCGCGCGCCTTGGT
>CALLCD010000263.1 GCA_938049795.1 uncultured Hyphomonadaceae bacterium
GCCGGTACTTATTGCAACTGATCTGGATCCTTGTGTTGAGTTTTGGAAGAAACTTGACTTTGAAGTGGTAATCTCGGTTCCGTTTCAAGATGAGTTAGCATTTGTGAGCCTTCAAAACGGTCCAATGGAAATCATGTATCAAAGCATCGCTTTTTCAGAAGCAACAAATCCGGTTGGTATTGAAGGCGTTAATCGATCAATCATATTCCTTGAGATCGGTTCATTAGATGAAATCGTTGAGATCGTCAGCGCATATGAGGTGGTTACACCTGACCACATAACAGATCGTGGATCGCGCGAGATATGGGTACGCGATCCTGCCGGGAACTTAATCGGTTTCGCACAGAACGTATCATAACCGCCTCCAAACGGTACTTTGTCAGAGTTCTAAATTCGCCCAAAGTAAGCGAACGCGTTTTAGCGGCAAATGACCATAAGCAGTCCTTAGCGATGCCCGAAAATCGCACTTGTCAGAATCCTTGGAAATAATTGTCAGTTGCTGGAAGAATGAGTCACTGTTTCAGGGAACACCGAGTCAAAAAGCGTGGAATCAGTAGGTAGCTTGTCCTACGCAGACCAAAACGCTGAGACGGGAATGGCCTTCATCATCGGGCCGAAGGAAAGCACCTTGTCGCCGGTATAGATGAGTGCGCCGCCCTTAAATGCTTTGCCTGCAACCGATTGCAGGCGGTTCAGCCCTTTGAAGTCTTCTGCGCGTACTGTTGCTGATGCTTTGACCTCGACGCCGATGAGTTCGTGCGGTCCCCGCTCGATGATGAAATCGACTTCGACTTTGTCTTTGTCGCGGTAGTGGGAGAAGTCGTAATGCTCATCCGACCAGGCGCTGTGTTTTTGCAGTTCGGAGAATATGAAGGATTCAAGGATCGAACCGAAGGCGCTGCGATCATTCCTTATGCTGTCTATCGTTATCTTGCGGATCGACGAAAGCAGGCCTGAATCCAGAAAATGCAGCTTGGGCGTTTTAATGAGGCGCTTGAGATCGTTGCGATGCCAAGCTGGCAGAAAGGCGATCAGATACATCTGCTCAAGTGTGCGCATGTAGCGCTGGACCGTGGGCGTGCTGAGCTTCAGATCATTCGCAATATGTGCGTAGACGACAAGCTGGGCCGATTGAATAGCGGATGCGCGCAACAGCTTATCGATATCTTTCAGGTGATGGGCATCCAGGATTTCCTTGATGTCTCGGGTCAGCAATGTGCCGATATAAGCGTCAGCCCATGCGCGTCGGCGCGCCTGCGATGATCTTGTGAGCATTTCAGGATAGCCGCCCTTCAACACGCGAGCCTCAATGTCGCTGACGTCATAGGGGCCAAAGGGGAACGCTTTGTCGGGGTCATCAAATAGCGCGTCGATGACGTTTCGCTCAGCCCCTTCAATTTCGCTTTGCGACAATGGAAGAAGTGTTTCTATTGTCATTCGGCCCGCGAGCGATTCGGTGACGGTCGGAATGGTCAAAATGTTTGCTGATCCTGTCAGCAGGAAGCGCCCTGGGCGTTGATCTTCATCAACTGAGATTTTGATGCGCCTCACCAGTTCCGGGGCACGCTGGATTTCATCAATGGTGACGTATTCAAACTGGCGAATGAAACTCACTGGATCATCGATGGCCGCCTGGTAGGTGCCATCATCATCAAGCGTGACATAAGGGCGACCGGGGGGACGGTTGGGGGAGTGGCTGGAGGCAGTCAGCTTTTGCGCTAAAGTGGTCTTGCCCGACTGCCTTGGTCCGGCGATCATGACGACACGGGTGTCACCAAGGGACTCAGCGAGCTTGTGTTCGAGATTTCGGTGATAGGCCATAATTTGCGTTCGTCCAATCCGCACTCAGGAAGCGTCTATTCTTAAATATATAACCGTCTAATCTTAAATTTACAAGCGGCTAATACGGGTTATTCCTGTAAATTGGGGGCAATAGAGTTATGGTTAGTTTAGCGACAGACGATGTTAAGGGGCCGGTGATTGCGTTTTCGATTTTGCATTCTTGTAAATTGCCTCAACGCCTTCCGCGACCGGTCGCCGGGTCTCCACAAGAAGGTGAGCGTATCGTTCCGTCGTGGATGCTTTCTTGTGGCCAAGGTTTTCGCCGATGGTTTTCAACGACTGCCCTGCGTTAATTGCGAATGAAGCATAGGCGTTTCTGTAATCATGCACCCGGAAATCGGCGAGTTCTGCCCTTTTGACAATCTTGGCGAAGGCATGCTTGACCGTCATCTGGTGGCCAGTCCTGGACTGTGATGACGGGAATACAAAAATATCATCTTTGTCAGGATCGTCATAACGGCGTTGGAGGATTTCAGAAATTGACGTGACCAGCGGCAATGCCTTCGGCTTATTCATCCCGCCGGTCTTGTGCCGTAGGGGCGGTAGAATGAGCAGCCTTCGGTCAAAATCGACTTCCGACCATCGCATGCCCAATATCTCTGATGCGCGCGCGGCAGAGAAAGAAATCACGGTCAAACAATCCACCGACTGTTGAGTGATCGCACCCTCTTCAAGAAGGTCATCGATGGCCGCAAATAACCGGGTGGCTTCATCTGATGACAAGTAGCGCTCACGCACACCGTCCTGTAGCTTGTTGATCTTGTTGCACGGATTATCGGATAGAAGATCACGCGATACGGCCCATCCAAGACAGGCAGAGAGCGATCTAACGGCGTGGACAGCTGCGCCATTTCCTCCTGCAATTCGTCGCTTCTTGCCGTTGAGCTTTTTACGTGCCTTCGCAGCTGACTTCCCATTGAGGACATCATTTTGAAAATTCGAAATATCGGTTGGTTGAAGGTCTGCGATTTTGTGATTGCCTAAGAGAACTCGTGCGTGATTGTTTAGATAGCCGCGATCATTGTTCCAACTTGAGGCGCGCTTATCAGGTTTGTCGATTGGACCTTCCGATAAATAACGGTCGATTGTGTGAGCGACCGTCAACGCGTTCTCCGCTTCATCTTCGCGCGCCTGACGCATCTCCGCTTTCGGGTCGATGCCTGACGATGCTATTCCGAGAATTCGTTTGGCTTCGTCGCGGGCCGTTTCCGGTGTCCATGGGCTTCCATGTTGGCCGATATTGTACCAGTGATATTGGCGGCTGCCGCGCAGACGGTAGCAAGCGTAGTAAACCTTGCGACCAGACTTGTAGGCGTTGACGGAGAAGCCCTTCAGAAGTGAATCCCAAACTCGTTCAGGTTTCGCGGTGTGATTTTCGAGCGCGTCCACGGTGCGTTTGGAAAGCTTCCTGACATTCTTCTCATTAGCCATTTTCTGCTCCCATAGTGGCCGATTGTTTTTCAGTTGCCATCGGCGGGCCTTCCAGCTAAATCAGACGACGATAGAGAAACGTGATTATTCATCCCTGAATTATGGAAGTGAGTGTAGCATTGTTGATGTTTGTTGTGAAATTTCCATCTAGCCAATATCTAGCCAATGGAGGGAATTCACGGGGTTTCACGAGCATTCATGAGTATCAACGGGAAAATTGGAAAATCTCGTAAATTATTGATTTAAAAGGGTTATCTAGTCTTTTTAGACACTTAAGCGGGTATAGCACAATGGTAGTGCAGCAGCCTTCCAAGCTATCGATCTCGGTTCGATCCCGTGTACCCGCTCCAGATTTCCTCCTTAAAAGTTAAGTATTTTCAACAGTTTGTGCTTCTGGTGTAGGCTGGACGGCTATGATCTGTCCCGAGACTGTCACATCGGCTATGCCACCCTGTATCCGCGTTATTCGCGCTCCAGAGGCACATAGTCGAGATCAAACCCGAAATGCCTTGGTGATACGGCCGAGAGCGCGTCCGGTGTCCGGTAGAAGTCGGGGCAACCAACCGCGAAGACGGCAACGCGCTGCCCATAGCGCAGACGTTCGGCATTGATCGGCTCGGATGTTTCATAGTCGGTGATGATGATCAGATCTGGCACCGAAGCGAGCACCTGATCGCCGCGACGCGCCAGCAGATATTCATTCTTGATGTTGATATGTAGCGCGGTCGTTTGAGGTTCAAAACTCTCAATTGTGGCCTCTCCAATATCATACCCGCCAATGATCCGCGTTGCTTTGTCGATAACTTTGCCGGTGTGGATGAGATGGCAGGCTCCATAAATTGACTTGCGGAAGAGGTCTTGTAGGGGCGCCAGAACATCATGTGCGACGCCCCGGTTTTCTCGGAGACATCGCCCAAGAGCAAGCGCAAAACTCAATGTGCCGGGGATCACTGCGCCTTTTAGCTGTGCGCCGGTCATGCCATGTTCTACCGTTGTGATCATGCCGCCAGAGCTCATGGCGAGGCTGCGAATATGGCGCTCGTAGACATGTGTGCCCTTGGTCGTAAAGCTCGTAATGTTGCCATCATAGTCACAGGCAATGGCGGGTGTGGAGGGAATGCCCTTAATGGCATAGGTCATCATCTGTGCTTCAGGGAGGGCGCGGCCCATGCCATCGCCGTCTATCACGGGCAGATCCCGGCTCGCGGCTGCCATGATGGGGATCAGCGAATTGCCGCCCCCGATTTCGTAAGATGCAACCGCATCCAAGCGTCGCCCCGTTTGCTTTTCGAAGGCCTCCAGCGCGATTGCCGCTTCGTCAATTGAGGGCAGAAGTTCGAGGCTGACCGTTGGCGCGCCGACATTGCCAATTGCTGCGACAAAAGCGTCATCTGCGAGATCATTGGGCGCCACCATGCTGACGGGGCCAAACTGTTTGAGCGCTTCGCGGGTCAACAGTTTCGGGACATGGGGATCGCCGCCACCTCCTGTTGCAAGGAATACGGACCCAAGTGCGAGGTCATCAAGGTCTTCAGCGCGGATTTTCATGTTGGTGTTTCCTGTCCGGTGATCGCCAGATCGCCAACAACTTTGATATGGAGCCGTGTCGTGTCCTCACCCATATAGGGGACGGGCGTTTCTTCGATGTCCACGGTTCGGATACTCTCGGGGCTCGCGCCTGCTTCGACTGCGCGCGTTTGGGCTTCCGCCTTTATGCGCTCGAGCGCCATGTCTCTGGGGGTTTCGCGATAGGAGATGATGCGTTCGGCCTCGCCACCAACTTGGGCAATTGCGGCACCGATGGCGTTCGCGACGCCGGCATTCTTGGGACGGTGGAGGATTGTGCCTGCCTGCAAGTCGCCTGTGACCAAGCTGGCTCCGCCCCCTACGAGAATAACGGGCATGTCGATGGCGGCAGGCTTCATCATGTCAATGCCGCGATCAAGCGTGTCAAGAATTGTCTGGCAAGCGGTTTTGACCAGCGACTCAGGGAGCGACCGGACCGCTTCTGTATTGCCGATCCTGGCTGCGCCTGCGGCGACGATAATGTCGGTTGCGGTTAATGTGTCCCCGCCAAAGACAAGGCCGTCTGTGATCAAACGGTGCCCGACGGATTGTGGTCCGATTGTCTGGCCGTCGGGGCTGACATGACTGCCGCCGCCAAGGCCGATGGCTAGAATATCGGGCATTCTGAAGTTGGTTCTCACGCCCCCGATCTCGATGACCGAGTTCGACTCGCGCGGGAAGCCGCCTTGCAGCACGCCGATGTCCGACGTGGTTCCGCCAATATCGACAACGATTGCATCCTTGAGCCCGGTCAATCTCATAGCGCCGCGCAGCGAGTTCGTTGGACCGGAGGCAAAGGTCAATGCCGGAAAGGCTTTTACGAAGTCGGCACTCATCAGCGTGCCGTCATTCTGGCTGATGAAAACAGGACAGTTCAGCCCTCGCAATTTTAATGCAGACAGGAAGGCCGTGACGACGTTCTCGGAGAATTGCAGCAAGGTGGCGTTGAGGATGGCGGCGTTTTCGCGCTCCATCAGGCCGAGGCGTCCGAACCTGTGAGACAGTGTAAGTCGGGCATCGGGGATGGCATTGAGTAGACGATTTGCGACATAGGTTTCCGGCGTCGGGTTCATCGGCGAGAAGGCTGATGCAATCGCGAAGTTCTTTAGGCCTTTGCTGCCCGCGTCGCGAATGGCGCTATCTATTTCGGCGTCATCCATCTGGGCGATTGGCCATCCATCATAGAGATAACCGCCTGTGAGCATATAGGTATGTCGGCCCACCGCGTCTGCGATGTCGTCGGGCCAATCCACCATAGGCGGTATGCCGCGACCAGACGGCAAGCCGATGCGAAAGATGGCTGTGGGTTCCAGTTGACGCCGTTCGACGATTGCATTTGTGAACTGGGTCGTGCCGATCATGATGGCGCTTATGGCCGCCGGTTCAACCTGGCTCTCTTTGAGGACCGTATCGAGCGCGTTTGCGACGCCTTCCATCACATCTGCGGTGGTCAACGCTTTTGTTGACGTGACGACGGTATCCCCCTCCATGATCACCGCGTCTGTGTGTGTGCCGCCGACATCAATTCCAATACGCATGGTGTTCACGATTCTGATGAGGCCTGGGTGACGGGACGATGCTCGTGCCAGGCCAGTGCGAGATAGGCCAAGGCGGTCAGTACGACAGCGTCAATTGCGGCTGTGCCACTTGCAGAGGGGATGACCCCTTCGGACATTGCAAGCGCGACGGCTGCTCCGAGGCTCCATGCTATGAAAGCGCGCGGCGCAAATGCCCGGTTGGTCTCAAGATGCTCGACCGTATAGCTGGCGTGCCTGATCAGGAAATAGTCAACAATGATGACGCCCGCAACAGGTATGAAGACGATCGACAGGTAGATCAGGAAAGTGACGAAATGATCAAGTAGGTTCAACAGCGCTGCGGCCGCGCCCAGAACACCCAATCCGGCGATCAGGATGTGACGGTTCAAATTCGGGAAGGTGGCCTTAACAGACAGAACGGTGGAATAAAGATTGAGCGAGTTCAGGACCCAGCTGCCCGTAATCACGATAAAAAATGCACCCAGCCCTAGACCGTATTGGAGCATGATTTCCAGAATATCGCTGGAGCCCGTTGCCCCGCTTGCCAAGCTGGCGGCGGCCATGACGATAAGCTGGACGACCATGTACGCAATGAAGGCGACGCTTACCGCGCCGCTCCAGTGCCGAATGAAACGCGTGATATCGGGCAGGATAATCGCACCGATGATGATGGCGCCGACAATGGCAGAAATGCCTTGGCCCAAGGTCAATGTTGCTTCTTTTTCTGCGCTCATCAGCGTCGCCAGAGACTGTTCGCCTAGCGCGCGATAGATCAGCAGAGCGGTCACGGTGGCCAGGACGGGCACCATCAAGGTTGATAGCAGGTTGATGGTCCGGAAGCCCGCATAAGTCAGGGCTGTCATGAACACCGCCGCGATGATGATTAGAAGATTGACCGGCGGATGGATGTCAAACAATTGCGCGCACAGGCCAGCGGCGGCTTCTGCAAACAGATTGATATTGATGCCAAACCAGCCGAGCAAAGAGATCGCAAAGGCGATGTTGACGATGCCTGCGCCGCGATCACCGAATGCAATCCTTGTGAGCAAGTAGGAGCTCATGCGCGTATTCGAGCCGATGGCTCCCATCAGTGCGCCCACAGCAAAAATAACCAGCGAGCCGATCACCAGGGCGAGCGCTGTGTGCCATGCGGATAAGCCGTGATACACTTCCAGACCCGTAATAAATGTAGGCAATGAGAAGGCGACCATTGAGGCAACAGCGGCAACGCGTGGCCACGGGGTTAGCTTGTCGTCGTCAATGGCAACGGCTTCGAATTCACTCATTTCAGATGACATGAAGCGCCCTTGTCCGGTTTGATCCCACATCGGTCCCCAAAATACCCTGTTGGAAATTCGGTGTTCTGTAAACCCGGATGGGGATGGACGGTGCCGTTTCAACCGGCTTTTGGCCCAAACGGGATATCTCTACATGACGGCGGAGAGTAGCAGGAAGACTGTTGCTGACAGGAGGCCAGCCATCGGGACGGTGATGACCCATGCGGCGATGATGGTGAGGAAATGGTGGCGGCGGACTAAGCGGTATTGGCGTTTGGTGTCCGGGCTGATCGTGGGGCCTTCGGCCGTGCGGCGACCGGCTGTGCGGCGGATATAGTTGCGACGGCGTTTGGAATTGGCGGTGTACCATTCGCGGAAGAAGCCGACGCCGAAGACGCCGCCAACGGCGATATGGGTGGAGCTGACAGGCAGAGCGAGCCAGGTGGCGATGATCACCGTAATTGCGGCCGAGAGCGCCACGCAAAAGGCGCGCATCGGGTTCAGCTTGGTGATTTGTGCGCCGACCATATTGATGAGTTTGGGGCCAAACAGAGCCAAGCCGAACGAAATGCCAAGTGCGCCGATCATCATCACCCAGAGCGGTATCTCGACGCTTTTGGCCACCGCGCCTTCCTGAACCGTCGAGACGATTGCGGCGAGTGGACCGATGGCATTGGCGACATCATTTGCGCCGTGCGCGAAAGATAGAAGCGCAGCAGAAAAGATGAGCGGAATTTTGAACAATTTGCGCAGCGACTGGTTGCGATTGGGCATACCTTCTGATTGACGCCTGATTAATGGTGTTGAGATCACCCATGTGATGATCGCGAAGATGGCGCCGACGGACAGGGCTCTGAGCACGTTGTCATCAATGGCCTGTTTGACGAAATCTATTTTCTTGAGCCCCTTAAGTGCCAGATAGGCGGTGAAGGCTCCGGCCATGATGGCGACCAGTACCGGCACCCAGCGTCGGGCGGCGGCGATCTTGTCGTCGCGATAGATGATCTTGATCTTGATGAAGGCCAGAAACAGCGCTGCGATCAGCCCGCCCAAAAAGGGAGAGATGACCCAGCTGGCGGCAATGCGCGCCATCTCGCCCCAATCGACGGCCATGAAGCCGGCTGCGGCAATACCTGCGCCCGCAACACCACCGACAATGGAATGTGTGGTCGAGACGGGCGCGCCGAGCACGGTGGCAAGGTTGATCCAGATGGCCGCCGAAATCAGTGCGGACATCATCAGAAGCGTAAATATGCGAGGGTCGGCGACGGCGTCTTTATCGACAATGCCCTTGGAGATTGTGCCGACAACGTCGCCGCCCGCAAGCAGGGCACCCGCGCTTTCGCAAATGGCGGCAATGACGAGCGCGCCGACAAGGGTGAGCGCTTTGGAGCCAACGGCCGGGCCGACATTGTTGGCGACATCGTTTGCGCCAATATTAATCGCCATATAAGCGCCAATTGCGGCGGCTGCGACGATCATCAGCGAGCCGGGCTGATCATTGGTCAGACCCATTGTGATCGCTGCGCACCCGGCAATGAAAATGATGGCGAGCCCCGGCATCATCAATGTCCGCCCGAGCGAACCTGATGCGTGTTCCATATAGGTGATTTTGGACAGATCTTTGTCCAAGGTCGGTTTCATTTTGGGAGAAGGATCATTGGAATTTGACGGCATGAATCGGTCCGTGGTGGCTTGCCCACAGTGTTGTCAGAAACAGACTAAGTTGGATAGGTCTAATCACCCGATAGCGGGCAAATGGTCGGAATGCGCTGGCCGTTTGCCGATTAGGGGCGTTCGTGTTGGCCGGCGGCGGCTATTGCAGTTTGGCGGAGGGCTTGAAGCCTTCGAGCAGTTTTGCAAGTTCGGGATTGGAGACACGCTCGGCGGCCTCGTGTGTGGGGAGCCAGACGCGTTTGCGGCGTCCGGCCTCGGGGAAGTCGGACACGGTGTCTGTGACCGCAATGGTGTAGACGGAGGCGACGCAATTGAGTTGAACGCCCACCTTGTTCTCTTTCTGATAGTGATATTCGCCAATCGGCTCGTCGGTGATGATGCCCTTGATGCCCGCCTCTTCATAGGCTTCTTCGAGCGCTGTCTGGCTGGAGGAGCGATTTTTCTTCGGCCAGCCCTTTGGTACGATCCATTGTCCCGTGCCAAGGCTTGTGATGAGCAGGACTTCCAGACCGTTCGCGCCTTGCCGGTGGCAGATCGCCGCCACTTGCATGACGGGCGGACGCAGGAAGCCGATAGCGCTCAAAAATCCGGTTACGGATTGTGAGGCATTGGAGAGGAAATTTTGCGATCGGTTCGTCATTATGAGGATAATATCTTCTGATTTGCTATGAAATACAAGGTACACACGCAGGTGTGAGGGGTTTGACTGGTTTCTGCGCCATGTCTTGCAGGTTATATGCCGCTCATCTGCCTGCCGCATTGATCTCAGCGGCCGGACGCGCCAGAATGCCTAATTGTGCGGTTCGAAGCTGCCACCGATTGAAAGGCCCAAAAGTCCATGCCGATTCCCATTTCCGCCCATGAAAGACGCCGTGCCATTCAGGAGCAGGCGGCCAAGCTGCGGATTGATGAGGCCTATGTTTCAGTTCTGGTCGATACGTTTTACGAGCGTGTTCGGGGGCATGCCGAATTGGGGCCGATCTTTCAGTCGGTGATTGAGGACAATTGGGACCATCATCTTGGCAAGATGAAACAGTTCTGGGCGTCGGTTGCGTTTAATGCGGGCAATTATCAGGGCCAGCCCGGTCCCAAGCATAAAGCACTGACGCAGACGACTGATGTCGAAGCGCGGCATTTCGAGATCTGGCTGCAGCTGTTTGAAGAGACGTTGCAAGACACCGCGCCAAGCCCGGGCGCTGTGCCATATTTCATGGAGCGGGCGCATCGGATTGCGCAGAGCCTTCAACTGATGATGTTTGGGGCGCCGGAACTGCGTGATCGGACTGTCGCGCCCTAGACGCGCATCTTTGCCTCTGATTGTTACAGCAGCGCCTCGTCGTCCTTGGCAAATTTCGCTAGCAAATACGCGTCGGTGTCTTCGAGCTTGTCGAGCTTGCCAAAGGCGAAGGCGGCGCGGTCCATCACCATGTCGCGGGGGCGCAGCGTGCGGGAGATTTCGAGGCCGCCAAGGCTGCGCGCACGGGAGAAGGCGACATAGGCTTGTCCGTGGGCGAACATGCCGTGGTCGAAGTCGATATAGACTTTGTCGAGCGTGAGCCCCTGCGCCTTGTGGATCGTCACCGCATAGGCGAGCCGCAGCGGCATCTGTTTGAATGTGCCGACCACTTCGCGCGAGACTTTCTTGGTTTCGGCATCGACCGTATAGCGATATTTTTCCCACGAGGCGGGCTCGATCTCATAGGCGCGGCCCTCGACATCGACGATCACGCTGTCTTCGCCAAAGCCCTCGACGGTGGCGAGCGAGCCGTTGACCCATCGTCCTTCGGGGTCATTCTTGATCAGCATGACGCGCGCGCCGACTTTCAGCTCGAGATCGGCTTCGGTCGGGTAGGCGCGTTCCTCGAATTGTCCTTCTACGGAGGCTGAAAATGTGGAGGCGCGCGAGGTCAGTTCGGCCAGACGCGCCTGATTGATGCGGAAGGCATTGGCATTGTTCGGGGTGAGCACGACATGGGTTTCGCTCGCCTCTTTTGCGGACCTGTCGGAGACGAGCGAGCCGAGCAGATCGAGATCGGGCTGGGTGATCCGGCCCTGCCGCATCGCGCCAAGCAGGGCGAGGAATTTCGGGTCGGCCTGACGGAACACATGTTTGAGCGCGAGCAGGGCGAACTCGGCTTCTTTGAAGGCGGGCGCGTTGAAAAAGTAGGAGCCGCCATAGCGCTCTTTGAGGATCGGAGCCTCATCATTGCCCACCACGGGCGGCAATTGATGCAAGTCGCCCGACAAGATCATCCGCACACCGCCAAAGGGACGCTTCGAGCCACGATTGAGCTTGAGGGATTTGTCGATGGCGTCGAGCATATCCGCGCGAACCATCGAAATCTCGTCAATGATCATCGTTTTCATCGCACGGAAGACGCGGCCATTGCGCAATCGCTTTACGTCGGTCGGCTCCATCAGGCGGGGCGGCAGTTTGAAGAAGGAGTGGATGGTCTGTCCACCAACATTCATCGCTGCAACGCCGGTGGGTGCGAGGACGACGGCTTCCTCTCCGGCTTCATCGAGAAAGCGGCGCAGGAGGGTTGTTTTGCCGGTGCCTGCGCGGCCGGTGAGAAAGAGGTTGCCTTGCGCGCCGGCGCCCTGATTGACCCAATTGGCGGGGGCGGAATAGATGTCTTCGGGCGTGTCGGTCATGGGTGTCGGGTCGTCTTGATGGCAATTGAACAGATGCGGAACATCCGCGCTGCCTGCGTCCTAGCATGCATCGGCGAAATCACAAAAACGGGAAGAGCAAATGCTTGAATCTTTTCGTGTATTGAGTAACTAGATTTATGGAATTTGGCCCCGTTTTCTTCGTTTTTGCACTGTTTCCAGTGTTGATTTTCTTATACACGCTGCA
>CALLCD010000264.1 GCA_938049795.1 uncultured Hyphomonadaceae bacterium
GCAATAAGGAAACAAACATGTTCTCACATATGATGGTCGGATCGAACGATATTGACAGGTCGAAAGTGTTTTATGACGCCGTGTTCGGGGCGCTGGGCGCGAATGAGGGGTTTGTCGATCCCAAGGGGCGGCTGGTTTATATGCACAATGGTGCAGCCTATCTGGTGACCCCGCCGATTGATGGTCAGCCTGCAACTAATGGCAATGGCATGACGATTGGGTTTGGTGCGACGAGCACCGAGCAGGCGGATGCGTGGCATGCGGCGGGCGCAGCGGCAGGCGGCAAGCCGATTGAGGATCCTCCGGGCTGGCGCGAAGGTGGGCCGCAGCGGCTTTATCTGGCCTATTTGCGCGATCCTGATGGCAACAAGCTTTGCGCCCTGTTCAGAGGGTAAGTCTTTTTGGCGGGCCGTGCGGGGGTTTCTGCGCGGCCTGTCTTTTGCGTATCAATTTGAACGCGTGAGACGATTGCGGCCGGTGGCCAAGGGCGTCTGGTAGACCCTCCCTATACTGATCGTTGGGCGATCGATGTCATCGGACTAATTCGCCCGCTCCGCCATGTCGCGCAGATTGGTCAGGATTTGCGGGACATCGCGGCGCATGGCTTTGGCGAGCATGCGCGAGGGCACGGGAAAATCGGGACAGGAGGTCGCGCGGTAGCTGACGCGGGTGCGGCCATCTTCGAGCGGGCGGAGCGTCCAGACGCCTTCCTGCACGCGCATATCGCCGCCGGCTTTGGAAATGCGGATCTCGCGCGGGAAATCATATTCGGAGCGGAACACATTGCGCGTGCGGAAGAGACCAGCGCGCAGGGCCTGCTCTCGGATGTCCCAGCCAGTGCCCGTTTCCAGAATTTCGCATGAGCGCATTTTGTCCACGATTTGCACGGAAGCCTCGCAATCGGTCATGACGCGCCAGATCGCTTCGGGCGGGCTGTCGATGTCGATGACGCTGTAGACATCCATCGCGCCATCAGTTCGGCTTTCGTCACGCCAGACCGTCGCAAAGGGCTCGCCGGTCTGAAGGGTTGCGAGCGCGTCATCTTCGAGATCGGACAGCGCGGCAGGTGTCGCCCAGGCCATGGCTCCGGCCAGCAGGGCAACGCAAAGGAGAAGAGAGAGGCGAAGACGGAACGGCATACCTCTTTTAGGGGTATAATTGTGTCATTTACAAGTCGGGGAGGCATTGTAAATACAGTGACCTGTTCCCGGGCGTCTGCTAGGGTCTGTCTGGTTTTCATCTTAGCGGTAGGGTCTTTATGCAAAACGTCTCAACAACGGCCAGTTTTGGCGGCACACTTAGCGTCTATGATCACGCGTCAGAGGTGACGGGCACGGATATGCGGTTTGCGGTCTTTCTGCCGCCGCAAGCGAAAGACGGGCCGGTGCCAGCGCTGACCTATCTGTCGGGGCTAACCTGTACGTGGGAAAATGTGATGTCCAAGGCGGGCCTGCAAGGCTGGGCGAGCGAGTTGGGTCTGGCGATTATTGCGCCCGACACCAGCCCGCGCGGGAGCGATGTTGCTGATGATGAAGCGTATGATCTCGGTCAGGGTGCGGGGTTCTATCTCACCGCGCGGGAGATGCCCTGGGCAACCCATTACAAGATGGACGAATATATTACCGAGGAGCTTTGGGCACTGGTCCATGATCAGTTTCCACTCAACCCTGCGCGGCATGGGATTTTCGGGCATTCGATGGGCGGGCATGGCGCGATTACGCTGCACCTGAAACATCCCGAAAAATACAAGACATGCAGCGCTTTCTCGCCGATCACCTCGCCCGCGCAGGTGCCTTGGGGGCAGAAGGCGTTTACGGCCTATCTTGGTGAGATGAACCCGCTCTGGGAGCTTTATGACGCCACCGAGATTGTGCAGGAGCGCCAGACCCGCGCACATATCCTGATTGATACGGGCGACGCGGACCAATTCCTGTCCGAACAATTGCGCCCCGACCTGTTCGAGACGGCCTGCAAGACCCACGGACAGGCGCTGACCAGCCGTCTGCAACCGGGCTATGACCACTCCTACTATTTCGTCGCCAGCTTCGCCGAAGACCATATCCGCCACCATGCGGCCGGGCTAACTTAGCTCAAAACTCGCATTTGCCCGGTATTCGCCTTTTGCTTGATTTGTACTCTTGTTTGATGTTATATTATTACGTGCGAGAATTTGAGAGCGATTGGGAGGGCTGATATGAGCCGAATTTTGCTGTCTGCAGCGGTATTGGCCTTCGGGCTCGGCGGATGTGCCGCGACCGATCTGACCAATGCAGTCGATCAAACTGCCCTACCCTGCGCCGAGTATGAAGAGCTTCTGGCACTGGAGGCGGAGTATCGCGGCATCTTTCTGGGAGAGCTTCACGGCACGCTGAACAGTGCGGAAATTGTCGGCTGTTTCGTTCATGCAGATCGTATGTCTGGCAGCCAACTCATCGTCTCGCTTGAAGGATCGCGGGCGGCTTATGATGGACGCGGGTTCCACGAAGCAGGACGGGGCGGGACGGGCGTGGGTACGCCCGCCTTGATCGCGATTGCCGAAGAGATCGAAGCCAACCCCGCGCTTGGGCAGATCCACTTCCATGACGATATTACCCCGCCCTTCTCGGACGAATTTGCGAGCCTCTTGGCCAAAGATCCGAGCACATGGACAGAGGCTGACATCAGTCTTTATCTGGCTGAACGCGAGCGGGCCATTGGGCGGAACATCAATGCGCTGGCGTCAGAGGGCGTCTTTATTCTCGCGCTTGGTGGAAGCCTGCATGCCGCACGCAAGGAAATTGTTCCGCAGATACCCGATCCGGCGGGCGCGCATCTGCCCGAAGACATTGCAAGCGTCTTGCTAACAAGCTCAGTGGGCGGCGCAGCCTATAATTGCTCGCCTGGTTGCGCCCGACGCGACGTGATGCCCGCTCCGCTGGTTCTGCCTCAAGGCAAGCGCTTAGGCCAAAGCGCTCTACAGCCCAAGGATGCGCCGCAATTGAGGGCTTATGATTATGTCTTCGATCTTGGCCGTCTATCTTCCATTCCGGTTCCTGTTCCGCCTACTAAATAGCGCCTTTTGGAACTTCTAGGCTGGACGAGCGGGCGTGACAGCGCCTAAGCTGTTAGGGGTTGATACAGGGAACTTTTGACTTAGATGGCGGACTATCTTCCCTATATTCTGGCCTGTCTTGGCGGATATGTGCTTGGCTCGGTTCCGTTCGGGCTGGTGTTGACGCGGTTGGCGGGGCTGGGCGATGTGCGGGCTATTGGCTCGGGCAGTATTGGCGCAACGAATGTGCTGCGGACCGGTCGCAAGGATCTGGCGCTGGCGACGGTATTGCTCGATAGTTTGAAAGCGGGGCTCGCCGTATGGGCGTTTACGGCGCTTTATGATCGCAATGTCGGGCTGATTGCGGGCGCAGCGGCTTTTGTGGGGCATTGTTATCCGGTCTGGCTGAAATTCAAGGGCGGCAAGGGGGTAGCGACTTATGTCGGGCTTTTGGTGTTCGCCTCGCTTAAGGGATTTATGTTTGGCGCGCCGGTCTGGCTTGGCTTGTTTGCCTTGACGCGGATTTCGTCGCTCTCGGCCTTGTGCGCGGCGGTGGTTGTGCCCGTCGGAGCGTTTTTCATGGGGGAGACGCACTTTGCTCTGGCCGTGCTGGGCGGGCTTTCGGCGCTCGTCTTTTGGCGGCATCGGGCCAATATTGGACGGCTGATCGCTGGAACCGAGCCGAAATTTGGCGCAAAACCCGGGTCTGACGATGGCGCTTAAAACGCTTTCAGATGCCGAGCGCGTGGACTGGCTGAGGCTGACGCGGACGCCGCAAATCGGGCCGGTGACATTTGCGCAGCTTTTGGGACGTTACGGGACGGCCGGAAAAGCGCTCGACGCCTTGCCCGAGCTTTCGAAGAAGGCCGGACGCAAACGTCCGCTCATCGCGCCGGACCGCCGCTTGGTCGAGGACGAGATTACTGCGACCGAACGCTATGGCGGGCGGATATTGGCCGCTTGCGAGCCGGACTATCCGGCGCTCCTGCGGGAGGTCAATCCGCCCCCGCCTGTGCTGACGGTGCTGGGGACAGCGGACCTCCTCCAAAAGCCTGCCATTGCGATTGTCGGCGCGCGTAATGCGTCGGCGGCGGGACGGAAGATTGCGCGGGATATGGCCGCAGAGTTGGGCAAAGCGGGCTATGTCGTGGTGTCCGGGCTTGCGCGCGGGGTTGATGGCGAGGCACATGCGGCGGCGATTGAGACTGGCACGCTTGCGGTCTTGGGCGGCGGGGTTGATCATATCTATCCGCCCCAGCATGACCGGCTTTATGCGGCGGTTGCTGCCGAGGGCGCGATCATCTCTGAAAGCCCGTTTGGACATCGTGCGACGGCAAAGGATTTTCCGCGCCGCAACCGTTTGATCACGGGGCTGGCGCTCGGCACGATTGTGGTTGAAGCGGCCGAGCGATCGGGCTCGCTTATTTCGGCGCGCACGGCCAATGAACAGGGCCGCGAAGTGATGGCGGTGCCCGGCTCACCACTCGATCCACGCGCGTCGGGCACGAACCGGCTGATCCAACAGGGTGCCTCGCTCGTGCAAACAGCAGGCGATGTGCTCGAAATTCTCAATGGATTGGGCCGGTTGCAGCTCAAAATGCCGCCAATGCCGGACTTCGAGATCGCCCCTGATGATACGGTGCCCGCAGAGCAGATTGACCGCGTGCGCGATGCATTATCGTTCAGCCCGACCCCGCTCGACGAGATTGCGCGCGCGGCCGAGATCGGCGCGGCGCGATGTGCAGCGATCCTGATGGAGCTTGAATTGCTCGGGAATGCGGTGACGCTTGCGGGCGGATTGGCGGTTCTGGCATTGCCCGACGATAATTAGCGCAGCATTGATGGAAAACAGTTCATAGTGGGCTTCACCGCTGGACGCATTGGCGATAGTTGCCTAAGCATGCATTGGAAACATCGTGTCGTTATCCAGAATCTGACGACGGCAAGAGGGAGTGTGTTTTATGGGGAAATGGGCATCCCTTTTCTGTGCCGCCAGTTTTGCCTATGCCGCGCCGCTCGCCATAGCGCAGGAAGAGGCCGAAAAAGTCATCCTCGAAGCCGATGACATATCAGAGGAAGACAATAGCAATATCATCATCGCCACCGGCTCGGTTGAAGCCAGCTATGGCGGACGTGTCTTGCGCGCCGACCGGATCGAATATGATCGCCGCACGGGCAAAGTGCGCGCGACGGGCAATGTCGTCATTCTGGGCGAGGACGGCACGCAGCAATTTGCCGATGAGGTCGAGGTGAATGAGCAGCTCGATGATGGCTATGCGGTGGGTTTTTCGACGCGGCTTCCAGTGGGCGGGGTCGCCTCGGCCAATTCTGCGGTGCGACAGCCAAACGGGATAAACGCGCTCGATCAGGCGATCTACACCGCTTGCGAGGTTTGCGAGGAAGAAGGTAAGCGTCCGACATGGGCCTTGCGCGCGCGGCGGGCGATCCTCGACGAGAACAATGATCTGATTTCGTATCGGGATGCTTTGCTCGAAGTGGGCGGGATTCCGGTCTTCTACCTGCCCTATTTCTTCCATCCGGACCCAAGCGCCGGACGCCGCTCTGGCTTGCTCGTCCCCCGTGTTGGCGGGTCTTCGCGGCTTGGGTTTGTCTACAGCCAACCCTATTACAAAGTGCTTTCGAAGTCGTCGGACATTACGATCACGCCGACTTTTTATTCCCGCGTGCGACCTTTGCTGGAAGTGGATTATCGGAAGAAGTTCTGGTCGGGCGATCTCAATGTTGCCGGCAGCATCACTTATGAGCGCGATTTTGACGGGAATGGCAATCGGTTTGGCGAGGAAGAAGTGCGCGGGCATATTTTCGCTGACGGCGACTTCAGGATAAACAAGACTTGGCGCTGGGGCTTCGGTGTCGAGCGGGCCAGTGATGATCTGTTTACGCGCCGCTACTCGATTGAGGGCGCGGAAGTCTCGCGGGGACTGTTTGATGGCCAGCCGAGGACTTTATTGTCGCAACTTTATGCCGTGGGTCAGACACCGAATTTCTATGCCGATGCTTCGCTCCTGTTTTTTCAGGATCTACGCGCCGACAGTCCGGCCATTACAGAGCCGCCAATTACGACGCCTCTGGTCTATGCGGACAGGTTTTATGACTTTGGAAAATATGGCCGCGTCAGTGTAACTGGCTCATCGGCTGTTTTGTCGCGCAATGCGAATGATGGTCTGACCGCCGACATTAATCCTGACAGCCGTCGGGTTTCGGTCGGCGCCGACTGGAGCGTGACGCGTGTTTTGCCCGGCGGCTTTGTAGCAGAGCCTTTCGCTGAGGTGCGCGGGGACTATTACAATCTCGATCCTGATGCCTCCGGTGAGCGGACCGTCACGCGGGCTGTCGGGTCTGTCGGTGCCAAACTTTCGTGGCCTCTCCTGAGGCAAGGCAAGCATGTCGATATTCTTGTTGAGCCAACAGTGCTCGGGGCTTGGGGGCTTTCCAACTCGAATGATGCGGCGATCCCGAACGAAGATAATCAATTGTTCGAGTTTGACGAAACGCGGCTGTTCGAGGCGAACGGGTTTAGCAATTTCGATCTTTATGAAGGGGACGGGAAGCTCTCGGTCGGGCTCACCACGGCCGCGCGGTTCAAGAACGGATTTACCATTGACGCCGTTGCCGGGCGACGTTGGCGATCTCGCGCAGACACCGCCTTTGATGCGGCAACCAATCTGGATGGCACATCGTCGGACTGGGTGGGATCTGTGTCAGCGGATTTTGGCCGTCTGTTACGCCTCGAGACACGTTTGAGGCTTGATGGCGACTCGTTTGCGGTCAATAGGGTCGACGCCAAGGCCAGCACGCGTTTCTGGCGCATTGCAGCTTCGGCACGCTATTTCCGGATCGACGAGGATATTCGGCCCGGTGTTGCCACGCCTGATGAAGGCATAGACGCGCGCGTGAGGTTGCGGCTCACCAAAAACTATTCGGTCAATTATCGTCAATTGCGGGACTTTACGGCCGGAGACGATCTGTTGCAGTCTGTCGGGCTTGCCTATACCGACAATTGTTCGCGATTCGAGATTATCTACCAAAGGCGCGACACGATTGACCGGACATTGGGACGCGAAAATGCGGTTCTGTTCCGGTTTTCCCTGAAGACGCTTGGCGAGTTCGGAACCGGCTAGACATTGCATAAATTTACGTAATATTCGCATATTCAGTGTGTTAACTGTTTGCATAGAGCCCTTGACGCGATATTTTGTAGCCTATCGAACCTGTCATTACAAAACCGGAGTATTTGCAAATGATGCGAGCCATTCTAGCTGCCTGCATTTTGGGAGCCACGAGCACGGTTGCGGCCGGACAGGGAGCGGGCCAACAGAGCGATATTTTGCAGCTTGAAGGGGTTGCCACTCTCGTGAATGACGAGCCGATCTCGTTTCATGATATCAGGCAACGTGTCCGGATGCTTGCGATGACCGTTGGCGCCGAAATTACCCCCGAAATACAACAACAGCTGGCATCCACCGCGCGCGAGCAACTGGTTGACGAGATCCTGCAAATGCAGGCTGTTGCCGAGTTTAACGTAGAAGTGGACCCTGCCGATATTGCCTCAGCGGTGGACGATCTGGCCGCACGTGCGGGGGTAACGCGTGAGCAGCTTTACCAGCAATTTGCGCAAGCGGGTATCAACCCGTCAACGCTCGAATCACAGATGCGTTCGGACATTGCGTGGAATCGTATGATGTCTGGCCTGTTTGGGTCTCGTATCCGGATTTCACAGAACCAGCTTGATGGAGAGCTTGAGCAACTGCGCTCCAGTTCTCAGAAAACGGCCTATCAATTGGCAGAGATTTTTCTGTTTGCACCAGACGAGGAAACGAGAGTTCAGGCCCTTCAGGCGGCCTATTCCCTGGTTGATCAATTGCGTCAGGGAGCCCCGTTTCAGGTTGCAGCGCAGCAGTTTTCTTCAACGCCAACAGCCGCGACGGGCGGAGATATGGGTTGGGTCGCTTTGACCGATCTTGAGCCGGCTCTTGCAGAAGCGGTGAGCGCGGCCCCGCAGCCGGGGATTCTCGATCCGATTGTCGCCGACGACGGCGTGTATATTCTGGCACTGAGAAACCGTCGCGAGCCACAAAAGGAAACGTCACGGCTACAGTTACAGCAACTGATTGCCACGAACGGTGATATCGAAACCCTTGAGCGTGCGATGAGCCGTATCGACGGCTGCGCAGATCTGGAAGGATATGCCGATGATCGCGATGATCTGCTGGCTATTGATCTGGGGGAGACGAAACTGTCTGATCTTGCCGTAGCATCGCAGGAGCTTCTGGCCGATTTGAGCGCGGGGCAAGCCTCTACGTCTTTCGAAATGTCAGCTGGCTGGTCCTCGCTTTATGTCTGTGCTCGTCAGGACGGTGCGGAGAATTTGCCGAGCCGTGACCAGATCGAGAACAGGCTGTTCGGGCAGGAGTTGGGACTAATTTCCGAACGTGAATTGCGCAATGCACGGCGCGAGGCGACGATCCTCGTTCCATAATGGACGATGATTCAGCTTGCATTTCCGATCTGACCGGCAGACACCCTGCCTATGGCGAATGATACGACGACACCGATTGCCCTGACGATGGGCGACCCTGCGGGCTGCGGGCCATCCATTAGCGGGCTTGCATGGGCGGCTTTGCGCGAAGAGGCGGATTTGTGTTTTGCTGCGATTGGTCCGGCGGAGGTGTTTGCGCCGTACGCGCCGGTGATACCGATTACGACATTGGCCGAGGCCAGACAAGTGTTCGCGGAGGCCCTGCCCGTCCTCGACACCGGGCTACAGGTCGCCTCGCACACAGCCGGACAGCCCGATCCGGCAAATGCGAAAGCGATCATCGGCTCGATAGAACACGCTATGACGTTGACGCTTTCCGGCGACGCATCGGCATTGGTGACCAATCCGATCAATAAGGCGCTGCTTTACGGGCAAGGGTTTTCCCATCCAGGGCATACGGAGTTTCTTGCTCATCTGGCGGCGGGGGAAAGTGCGCCTGCAACGCCCGTCATGATGCTTGTGGGCGGCGGGCTTCGCGTGGCGCTTGCGACAATCCATATGCCACTGATGCAGGTCGGTTCGGTTTTGACGCGAGGCCTGCTCGAGACGATCGCCGCGACCGTCAATGCGGCCTTGATGCGGAATTTTGGCATCCGCTCGCCTCGCCTCGCCTTTACCGGGCTCAACCCCCATGCCGGAGAGGATGCCAGTCTTGGTACGGAAGAGCGCGATATTATCAATCCGGCAGCTCGTGCTCTGCGTGCTGAGGGTGTGGGTATTTCCGACGCGCGGTCTGCGGACACCGTGTTTGCCGAAATGCTGGCGGGTGACTATGACGCGATCATTGCGATGACACATGACCAAGGGCTGATCCCCGTCAAAACGCTCGACTTTTGGGGCGGCGTGAATGTGACGCTCGGCTTGCCCGTTATCCGCACAAGCCCCGACCACGGGACCGCCTATGACGCCGCAGCGCAAGGGGTATGCCGCCCTGACAGTCTGATCGCGGCAATCGGGCTGGCCGCACGAAATGCCCAGCGGCGCAGCGCATGACCAAGCCGCCGCTTACCCAGGCCCCTGCCCGCAAAGCGCTTGGCCAACACTTTCTGCATGATCCGGATATTCTCCATCGCGTCGCGCTCGCTGCCGGCCCTGTGCGCGGACGAACAGTGATCGAGGTGGGTCCTGGCCCGGGCGGGTTGACGCGGGCGCTGCTTGACGAGGGCGCGCGCACGCTGATTGCGGTCGAGACCGATGCGCGCTTTGCTGAAGCACTTGGCAGCTGGCCTGAAGAGGGCGGCCGGCTTCACGTTCACAATTCGGATGCGCGCAAGATGAACTGGGCCGAGGCGATCACCGGCGCTGGTGGCGAGACGCCCGCCATGATCATCGCGAACTTGCCCTATAATGTCGGCACGCCCTTGTTTGTGTCATGGCTAAAAGCGGGCGACTGGCGCGGCGAGATGGCGCTGATGTTTCAAAAGGAAGTGGCCTTGCGGATTTGCGCACGGCCGGGTGAGGCGCATTATGGACGGCTGGCTGTGCTGACGGCGGCAGTGGCGGAGGCGCATATCGCGTTTACCCTGCCGCCCGGCGCGTTCAAGCCGCCGCCAAAAGTGGACAGCGCTGTGGCTGTAATAACGCCGCTTACGGCAGATCGACGCTTTGAAGATCTGGAGGCGCTCGAGCGGCTGACGGCAGCGGCTTTTGGCCAGCGGCGGAAAATGTTGCGCGCTAGCCTGAAGGGTATAGCTAAGGCGCATGGCAAGTCTGCGCTCGACATTTTGGAGGCCGCCAAGCTTGACCCGACCGCACGCGCGGAGACGATTGATCAGGTTGGTTGGCGGCGTTTGGCGCTGGCGCTGGTGGGCTAATCCTCTTTCAGGTCGAGCACGTCGAGAATGGCCGCGCGTGCAATCATGCACTCTTCGGCAAAGGCCGGATCGGCGAGATCGGCGGGTGAGAGCTCATCTCGATAATGCTTTCGGACGACCGCTTGAAGTGCATTGATCTTGGCCTCGTCAAGGAAAGACCCCTGATGGGCGGCGGCGATCTCGGCTTCGGTCATCACAACGCGCAAGCGCAGGCAGGCCGGGCCGCCGCCATTGCGCATGGATTGGCGGACATCGACATATTCGACGCGGCCAATGGGGCCATTGCCTTGGACGAGCCGTTCACAATAGGCCGCCGTTGAGGGCGTGTCGCGGGTTTCAGTGGGCGCGAGCAGGACGAGCCGGTCTTCGCCGGGCCATTGGAGGAGTTGTGAGTTGAACAGGTAGGACGAGATGGCGTCGGCGAGCGGAACTTCGGCGTCTGGCACCATGACAGGTTTCAGGGTGAAGAGGTTGCCCGCGGCATTGCGGATGTCGGCTAGGGTTTGCTCGGTGTTCTCAAAGGCGTGCTCGTGGAAGAACAGGGCTTCGAGCGTGCCGACGCAGACGACATCATTGTGGAAGGCGCCCGCTTCAATGGCGCGTCTGGCTTGGCGGGCGAAGACGGTGCGTTCGGGTTTCAGGCCGTGCGCGCGGGCGATGGACTCGCTGGCAAGGCGCGTCTGTCGAGCGGGGAAACCGGCTGTGCTCTCGCCTGCCTCACGGCCGTATACGAACAGTTCGACGCCTTGTGCGCCATGCTCTGCGCAGAGGCGGACATGGTTTGCCGCGCCTTCGTCGGAGAAATCGGCATGCGCGGGCAGATCATGGCCAAGCCGGACATGGGCGCTGCCGGCATAATCCACCGCAGGCGTTTCCGGCCCGAACACGGTGTTCGCCAGCGTCCAGAATGTATCGACGGGTTCGAGGCTCCGGTGCAGCATGGTCGA